>JAGPGE010000535.1:0-1839 GCA_018056145.1 Armatimonadota bacterium | reverse complement strand
ATCATGACACGCCCACTCACAACCCTCGTCCTCATCGCAGTCCCGGCATTCCTCGCGGCCGCGCCGGGAGAGCTTCAGGTTGCCCGCCTGAAGTACGGCGGCGGCGGCGACTGGTACGTGAACCCCACCGGGCTGCCCAATCTGATCCGTGCCGTGAACCAGCGCACCACCATCCGCATCGCCCCCAACCCCGGCACGGTTGAGCCCGGCTCCGACCGCATCTTCGACTACGCCGCCCTGTTCGTCACCGGCCACGGGCAGATCCGTTTCACCGAACCGGAGCGGGCCAATCTGCGGCGCTATCTCACCCGTGGCGGGTTCATGCACGTGGACGACAACTACGGCCTGGACGAGTTTTTCCGGCCCGAAGTGAAGAAGCTCTTCCCGGAGATCCCCCTTGTGGAGCTGCCCCACAGCCACCCGATCTACCGCTGCTTCTACGCATTCCCCTCGGGCCTGCCGAAGATCCACGAGCACCACGGCGGCCCGCCCCATGGCTACGCCATCATCCACGAAGGCCGGGTCGTGCTCTTCTACTCCTTCAACACCGACCTCAATGACGGCTGGGAGGACGCCGATGTCCACAATGATCCTCCCGAAATCCGCGAGTTGGCCCTGCGGATGGGCATCAACATCCTCACGTACGCCCTCACGCATTGACTCACCGAAGGGCTTACTGGTACGCTTGCCGCGGTGATCAGGGCATGCGGCAGAAGCGAGTAGTCGTCACCGGCGCGGCCGGAATGCTGGGCAGCGCCGTGGTCGAACTGGCCCCCGAGGGTATCACGGCAGTGGGCGTGGACTTGCCCGACGGCGACCTCACGGACCCTACTCAGGCCATGCAGGCAGTGGCGGATCCACACCCATCCGCGGTGATCCATTGCGCCGCCTACACTGACGTCGACGGCTGCACACGCGATCCCGAACTTGCCTTCCGCGTCAATGCCGAAGCCGCCGGGAACGTCGCCCGGGCCTGCCGCGCCTGCGGCGCGCACCTGGTCGCGATTAGCACGGACTACGTTTTCGACGGCGAGAAAGGCGCACCGTATGACGAGGATGATGAGCCCGCGCCGATCAACCCGTACGGGGAGTCAAAACTTGAGGGCGAGCGCCGCGCGGCGCGAGAGCATGACCGACTGCTGATCGTCCGCACCCAGTGGCTCTTCGGGCCGGGCGGGAAGAACTTCGTGGGGACCATCGTCACGAAGGGCAGGGAACTGGGCAGCCTGAGAGTGGTTGCCGACGAGTTCGGCTCACCAACCTTCACCCGCGATCTCGCCGTGCGCCTGTGGGAACTGGTGGCGCGCGAGGCCGTCGGAACTGTACACTGCACCAATTCAGGCGTCTGCTCCTGGGCCGAACTTGCCCGCGAGGCACTGGTCGCGGCAGGTTCCGCCGAGGTGCAGGTTCAGGAGATCTCCCGTACCCAGTGGGAGAGCCCCACCCGGCGTCCCCGCTACAGCCCGCTCACCAGCGTCCGCTTGCCCGAAATGGGCCTCGCGCCCCTGAGGTCCTGGCGGGAAGCGGTCCGAGACTACGCACGCGACCACCTTCGCGGCTAACATAACGCACAGGCCGCCCGGCGGCCGGGAGGACGGACCCGTGGCAATCTGGCGCGCTCGCAGCCCGGTGAGAGTTGACCTCGCCGGCGGTTGGACCGATGTCCCGCCTTTCAGCGCAGAACAGGGCGGGATGGTGGTGAACGCCGCCATCTCGCGGTACTCCTACGCCTCCGTCATACCCACCGACGACGGCCGGTTGCGGCTGGAATCCGCCGACTATGACACCCGCATCGAGGCCCACGGCATCCGCCAGATGGAGTATGACGGCAATCTCGAC
>JAGPGE010000534.1 GCA_018056145.1 Armatimonadota bacterium | reverse complement strand
AGGTCAATCAGGATCTGCTCGAGCTTGAGCAGTTCGGGGATGACCGCCTCGTGCGCGCACCGCTTCATGCGCAGGGCCAGCGCCGTGTCCTTCACGTCGAAGCTGGTGAGTGACAGGTGTACGAAAGGCTTCGCCTCATCGCTCACCTTATCGCGCAGGCAGTTGACCATGGCGCGCGTATCGTGGTGGATCCGCTTGTCCTCGGCATGCACGTCCTCCGGGTCCACGAGATCGATGGCGCGGGTGATCTCGTCGGCTACCGCCTGTGAGCACACCCCGCGTTTCGCGAGCACCCGCGCGGCAGCCGCCTCGACCTCAAGCTCCGACCGGATGTAGGCACGCTCGGTGACATACGGCGCGAGCAACTCCACCATACGCGGGTCGTCGCCGTAGTAGCGGTAATCCAGGGGCGATACGCAATCGAACAGCGACAGGTCCATGCAATCAACTCCCACCCGCGGCGGTCGCGGGATCGATGATGACGAGAGCGGTGTCCGCGCCCCAGACGAACCGAAGGCGCGGGTCGAAAGTCTTGCCCGGCTGCCCGGACGCGGAATACGGAACGGCCCGGCCCAGAGTGTCGGACAGTCCGAGCTCGATGGAAGCGCCCGGGGTGTCGCAGTAGAGCAGGTAGCGATCTCCGGAGCGCACCAGTTCGAAACCGCCCCCCCGCAAGAACACCCGGATGAGTGGCTGCGCCCCCATCCAGAAAACGGTTGGCGTGGCATCCGGCCGGCCGTCACTCACCACCGGCGCACCACCTACGGCATCCAGCGCCAGAATCGTCTGGGTTTTCTTCTTCAGATGAACGCGCACCTGCTGGCCGGTGTTCGCGGCATCGCTGATGTACCGAACCAACCAGCTGCGCGAGGTGCGCCAGGGCTGGCCATCCAGACTCTGCCACACAAACGCCGCGTGCTCGGAATTGCCCAGGAAGGACAGGCCGCTGCAGGCGATCTTTCCGGCCAGCCGCAGATTCCCGGCGGCCCCGTTGAGTTGCTGGCTTTCCACCCGCAACAGGCCTGCGGAGCGATCAATGACCAGCTCGCGCGTGTCCGAGACACACACCGCGTCTGGTTCCGTGCGAGTGGCGGAAGACGAGGCAAACCGGTTGGCGACGCGGCTGATCCACGACAGTGCGTGTGAGGCGGACGGGAAACGGGTCAGCGATCGTGTGAACACATCCGCCGGGCCGAAGGACAGCAATTCAGTCTGCTCCGAGGTCCGTATCTGGCGCTGCAGGAACAGCCGGGCGCCAATCGAAGCCATCCCCCAGCGCGCGGGATCGTGAACGACATCGAAGTAATCGATCCGCCGCGTCGCCGGGCGGGTGTCGAAGGTGAACAGCATCATCGCGTCCACGTCGTGCAGGGCCGCGTAGCAGGCGGCGTCCAGCATGCCCTCGGCGCGACACGGGTTCGGCCAGCAGACACCCCATTCCCGCACCACGAGGGGCTTGCCAACAACGCGCGCCGCCCCGAGGGTAGGCGCGAAGGCGGTGGCAACCGGAGCGCTCAGCGGGCTGGCGCCCGAGAAGAACCCCGGCAGTTGCCAGGGCGTTGCCGGACGGAAGTACGGATGGTCGAAGTAGTAGTTGATCGCCGTGCAGTCAAGTTCCTGGGCGACGGACCACAGGTCACCCGGCGCTCGTGGCTCTGTGACCGCGGTGACCGGACAGCGCAGCCCGTTCTCCCGCAGGAAGCCGATCATCTGCCGAAAGTAGTCCCGGTGCACCGCCGCGAAGAACATGTCGCGGTCAGTGCGTCTCAGACCGTCCGGCGCCAGATCAGGGCTCAGTCCCGGCATGCCCACGGACGCCCGCGATGGGTCCTCGTAGGCCCTCAGCCGCGCGCCGGGATCAGATGCCCATGCCTCCTCAAGCCGCTCTCGGGTCTGGTACCGCTGCAGGAGCCACCTGCCCCAGCGCTGGAGCAGTTGAGTGCGGTAGAAGGTGGGCAGGCGATCCAGCCGACGCTCCTCGTGGAAGAGTCCGTTCTCATCGCATAGCTCGACGGTCACCACCGCCGGGTCGCGCGCGTAGGCCAGGCCCGTGTATGGGTTCACGTGATCGAAGAGCAGTTCCCGCGCGTACTCCTGCTGCAGGCGGATAAGGGTGGGGTCGAACACCGCGCAGGGCTTGGCGCCGCGGCCAAGTTCGCCCGCAGCCGTCACCCCCTCCGCTTCCCGGAAGGTGCGGAAGTCCAGTAGGTCCAGGTAGACGCAGATCCCCCGCTGCTTCAGCGCGAAGATCCAGTAGTCCAGACTCTTCAGTCGCTCCTGATCGATCCTTGGTGACGATCCCGCCAGACGCGCGGGAAGCAAGCCGTTCTCATCATCCACGTGGTGTAGCCGGACGAGGTTGAACCCGGCGCGGGCGATAGCTGCGACGGCCTCATCGATGGTTTCTCGGGGCTGGAACACCGAGTCTTTGGCGACATTGATCCCCCAGAACCGGGCCTGCGTGCCGTCCTCATAGTAAAGGCGGCCATCCGTGCCGGCAAAGACGAACCCCTTGCGGCCAGCGGGGGGTGTGATCAAGTCTGAGCAGTCCGCGATGGAAGCGGCAGGGAACTCGCTGAGATTGGGGTTGAGGAAGGGGACGTCCTGCGAGCCGTTCACGCCGGCAGCGCCACAGGACCAGGCCAGTAAGACCAGCAACACAGCCGGACGCGACCGGGTGAGAGCAGCCTTCGTCGGGCGTGCGGTGCATCGGCGCTGTGGCGTCACGGGATCGCCTGTCCGCGCCCGTGTTCCGGCTTGTCCAGGCGCGCATATGCGTTCGGGTTGCCGTTGTCGAAGGTGACGAACTTCACCCCGTACTTGCGCAGGGCGGGGATAAGATGCGGGAGCGTGTCCAGAGTCTCATCCTCGCCGTTGTGCAGGAGGATGATCCCGCCGTTCGCACATTGCCGGGCCAGTTCGGCGGCGATACGCTGGCCGTCACGGCCCGGAAAACTGGTGATGTTGGCGGTCCAGAAGATCGTCGTGAAACCCAGGTTCCCGGCGGCCTGCCGGACCGTGTCGTCGTAGTACCCGCCGGGCGGCCGGAATAGTTTGACGGTTTCTCCGCTGGCCTCGCGCAGGGCCAGCCGGCTCTTCACCAGGTCCTGCTCGCACTCGCTGAGGCTCATGTGCCGAAGGCTGTAGTGGGCGTGGGAATGGCTGCCCACCGTGTGTCCGCGGCGGCGGATTTCCCGCACGAGTTCCGGATACAGCGTGACCTGTTTGCCCACCAGGAAGAAAGTGGCCTTCACGCCCCACTTGTCCAGTTCGTCAAGAATCCACGGTGTGATCAGCGGGTGCGGCCCGTCATCGAAGGTGACTGCCACTTGCTTGCTGTTCGCCGGGGTCGTGGCCACCTCCGGCGCAGCAGCAGCCAGTTCCAAGCCCATCGCGCTGTAGGCCAGGAGCAGGTCTGTGCGGAGGCCAGGGATGCGGGCGTTTCCGGCATAGGCGCTCTCGAAGCACCCAGCGGCCAGCTGAGGCTGCCCGGTTGCCATGAGGCCGTGCCCGATGAGCTGCCGCGTGGCAAATGGTGACACCGGCGGCGCCAGCATCTGCTCCAGCAACTCGGCAACCGCCTGCCGAACGTCTCGCTCCTCCGGACCCAGCGTCCGGTTCCCGTTCTGCACTTTCACGCGAAGGCTCGTGGTGCGCACCAGACGGCCGAGGGTATCAAAGCCGTCGGCCCGTATCTCGCACGCGCCATCATCCAGCAGTCGGGTATCCACGACCACCTTGAACGGGCGGGCCGAAGTGATGCCCGCGTAGCTGTCGTCGATCCGCACGATGACGTGGTCAATGTCCAGACCATTATCCACGCGCACCGAGACCGTGACCCGGTCGCGCAAGACATCGCCGGGTCGCGGCGCGTCGAAGGAAAAGTCGCCAACAGGCGCGGGGGCACCGGATGGGCCCGAGGCGGGTACGGACACCGGAATCCGGGCAAGGGCGCGCGAGAGCTGGCTCTCGTCCGCCGCTGAGTGCGCCGCCCAGTACGCGGCGCGCGGCGTCCACAGGCAGGAGGGCAGGAACAGCGGCGATGAATAGCTGCGCAGGCTGCCCGAGACCAGGGGCTCGGAGTACATCCCCGCGGCAACGGATGGGTCGCCGCGCGCGAGCAGGGCAGCAGCCAGAGCATGCCGCGCCGTGGGATTGTCCGGCACCGTGCCCAGCGCAGACCGCGCCTGCTGGATGGCCGTGTCATACAGGCCCAGCGCACAGGCGGCGTACGCCTCACCCGACAACGCGAGGGCAGGCGTGCGGGGTGCGCTATTGAGAGCAGAGCGGAAGAAGCTCATCGCAGACTGGTAGTCGCTCAGCAGGCACGAGGCCGATCCCGCGCCCATATGCGCACAGGCAAGCCCAGGCGCCAACACCAGCGCATTGCGGAAGTGACGAAGCGCACCATCGGCGTCCCCCGAGAACAAGGCCGCCGCACCGGAGCCGG
>JAGPGE010000533.1 GCA_018056145.1 Armatimonadota bacterium | reverse complement strand
CTGATGACGTTGTCCATCCCGAGCACGAGATCGAAGAACTCCCGGATGCCGGACGGCGGCATCTCTTCAACCGCCCGCGATATCCGCAAGGCCTGGCACGGACCGGTGTTCATGGGCTCACCGCCAGTCGGTTGGTGGCATGCCGGCCATCAATGGAGATGCCTTCCAGCTTGTAGGTCTTCAGCACGAAAGCAGTAGTCGTGCTGCGCACCCCAGGTATCGGTGCGAGCTTCTCAGCCACGAACCGCGCTATCTCCCGGAAGTCCTCACCTTCAACCACAACGTGCAGGTCGAAGCCGCCGGACATCAGATACACGGAGTGGACCTCTTCGAACTGGCTGATGTACTCTGCGATCTTGTCAAAGCCCGTCCCGTGCTCCGGGCTCGCACCCACATTGATGAAGGCGAAAACCTTGGGGTTGTCGGTGCTTTCCCAGTTCACAACGGCCGTGTGCCCGAGCAGTATCTTCCGCGACTGGGCTTCACCGATCGCCGCTTCGACTTGCTTCACATCGATCCCGAGCCGATCGGCGATCTCCTGCGTCGAAAGACGGGCATCGCTCTCGAGGAGTTCGAGTATCTCACGCAAGACCTGTCACCTCCATGATGCTCTGCGGGGCCGAAAGTGCCGGCCCGAGTGGGTCAGCTATCTGGCAGACGGCGCTGGCGGCGCGCTCGACTCCGGGCAATCCTCGGGGCACGCCCCATCGAGGCAAGGCTCAACATGAATCATCACCTGGGCGCTGGGGAATGCGCTCCTGATGTCCTGCTCAAGATGGTCGGTCAGCGCATGGGCTGTGCTGACGGGCACATCGCGGCAGACCACGAGATGCAGATCGATGTGCCGCTCGTGTCCCGCCTGACGGGTCCGCAACTCATGATACTCCACGAACATCCCCGAATGCGCGCTGATGATCGCCTCGATGCGTGCGATCTCCTCCGTCGGCAGCGCGCGGTCGACCAGTTGCGCAAGTGACTGCGACGCGATCCTCCAGCCCTGACCCATCACCAAGAGCCCGACCAGTATGGCCAGTGCAGGGTCTACCCAGTGAACGGCTCGCCCCGCCTGATCGAATCCGTAAGCGACTGAAAGGCCGACAAACACCCCTGCAGAAGTCCAGACATCCGCTGTCAGATGAGCCGCGTCCGCGTGCAGGGCGATTGACTCGTGGCGGTTCGCGACGTGGCGCAGGTGCGCTGAGACCACGATGTTTGCGAGCGCAGACACGCCCATGACCGCGATCGCCGGGCCGTGCTCAAGCTCGTGTCCCTGCCCCAGAAGCATGTCGCGTATGGCAGTGGCGATTATCGCCAGGGCGGCCACCACTATCAGGGCCGCCTCGATGGCTCCCGAGAGCGCCTCAAACTTGCCGTGACCGAAGGCATGTCTTCGGTCTGCCGGCTGGCTGGCCTTGCGCACGCTGAACAGCGCAAGTAGCGCGGCTACAAGGTCATTCCCCGAATGGAGTGCTTCAGAGATAACACTCACCGATCCGGTGAGAAGGCCTATAGTCAGTTTGGCGCCGGTTAGAAGGCTATTCGACAGAACTGAGACCATGGCCGCACGGCCCGTCTCTCTGCCCCGGACGTCTGGCCCCTGTTCTGACGACATCTGCTCCTCACCTCCGCCTCGCGTTGACGGGTTGCGAAACTGGGCGGTGGCCCAGGAGCCGACCGCCCAGCTATCTTGGTACGCATCCAGGCTTGAGAAGAAGCCGCTAGAACCGGCGCTTCTTGCTCTTCCGCGCCTTCTCTTTGGCCCTTTTCTCACGGCGTTCCTCACGCTTCTGGGCCGTCTCCTCGTCCACCTCACGCGAACGCTCCGCCTGCTCTTCCTGCTTGAGCCGCGCGATCACGCTGTCCTGGCTGACCTTGGAAGCACCAGAGTCATGCGGCGCGTCAGATACATCCGAGCCCCCGTTCCCGGCGGCGGACCTGACCGTTCGCCCACGTGCCGCCGCGACTGCCTGGGCCCGCTCACGGGCTGCTTTCCCCTCCCAAAGGACCACGATCGGGCTGCTGATGAAGATCGACGAGTAGGCGCCAACGGTGATCCCGAACAGCAGTGCCAGTGAGAAGCTGGCGATGGACTGGCCACCCAGGAAGTAGAGGGCGATCAGCGGCAGCAGGGTGGTCAGTGTCGTGTTGATGGAACGCGCCATCGTCTGCAGAAGGCTTGAGTTCACTGTCTCGGCGAAGATCGCGCGGCGTCGCAGCCGCATGTTCTCGCGAATACGGTCGAAGATGATGACTGCATCATTGATTGAGTAACCGAGGATGGTCAGAATGGCCGCCACAAAGGACGAGTCCAACTCCACATGGAGCAGAGCCATGATCCCGATCGTGAAAAACGCGTCATGGACCAGACCCGCAACACCCGCCACTGCGAAGCGGAACTCGTAGCGCACCGTGATGTAGATCAGGATTAGCGCCCAGCCGAGCACCAGCGCCAGGATTGCGTTGTTCTGCAGGTCGCGGCCGACCACGGGACCCACCGTCTCTCGTCCCAGGTCCTGGATCTGGCCCTTGTCGGGGAACAACTTCCTGAGGCCCGCGACAATCTGCTTGTCCCGCTTGGCAGCTTCCTCGTCATTCGCGACGGCGGGGGCACGCAGATAGAGACTGGTCAGTGCGCCCTGTTGGTCGCCGACGATCTGCAACTGGGAGCTCTCGAGGCCGACTTCGGCCAGCATGCTGCGGATCTTGGCGAGGGTTGCCGGGACCTCGGATTCACTCTGTGCGAGCGGCTGCTCAAAGGAGTACCGGTGCAGGCTGCCGCCAGTGAAGTCGATGCCAAGGTTGAGCCCACGAACTCCCAGCGCGATGAGACCGGCCAGGATGAAGAAGCCTGTGATGGAAAACCAGAGCTTTGTCTTGCCAATAATGTCCCACTGTCTTGTGCGGAAGTACTCCACGTCGCAAGAACCTCCTTGGGCCGGGCAAAGAGACGCTGTCTGCGCTCAGATCGTGGACGATTGTCAGCCGTCGCTCTTATTCGCGTTCGACACCAAACAGCCTCAGATTGCGCCCGAGACTGGACTCAGCGACCATGGTCACGAGCCATCGGGTCATTGTCACCGCGCTGAAGAGCGAACAGAGAATGCCGATCGCGAGGACCGTGGCAAAGCTCTTGATCAGGCTGGTCCCGAGGAAGTAAAGGACCGCCGTGACAATCAGTGTCGTGATGTTCGAGTCTAGGATTGCTGTCCAGGCGCGGTCGAAGCCAGCCGAAACAGCAGCCCGCAGGGACTTTCCGGCCCACAGCTCCTCCTTCATGCGCTCGAAGATCAGCACATTGGCATCCACGGCCATGCCGATGGACAGGATGATTCCTGCAATGCCCGGAAGCGTCAGGGTGATCCCGCCAACCCCCTTGATCGACTGGGACGCGGCCATGACCGCGATGACGAGCAGCAGGTAGATCAACAGGGCGATATCCGCAAGGAGGCCGGGAAGTTTGTAGTAGATCACCATGAACGCGAGGACCAAGAGCAGCCCCAGCATGCCTGCTTTCACGCTGCGCTCGATCGAGTCCTGGCCGAGGGTCGCGCTGACGGTCCGGTTCTCCGCGATCTCCAGCGGCACCGGCAGCGCGCCCGCATTCAGAAGCAATCGGAGGTCGCCGGCCTCTTCGGCTCCGAAGTTGCCCTCGATGACGCCCTCGCCGGGAATCGGGCTCTTGATTACGGGGGCCATCTGGCACTCGTCATCGAGCACTATCGCCATCAGGCGCCCCACGTTCTTCCGGGTGAACTCGTGGAATGCCCTCTTCCGGTTAGCCTTCAACTCGAAGGTGACTTCCCACTCACCAGCGCCATCACCGGGCACAACCTTGGACGTCGGGACCAGATCAGAACCGCGGAACTCCGCCTTCGACTCAGCAAGCACCCGGTCCCAACCCACGAGTTGGCCGCTGCGCTTATCGCGCCACTCATCGTACATTTCGCCGCCCGGCGATGCATTTTCGTACTGCTGGGGGATGAGCCGGAACTCGAGCATCGCGGTGCTCTTTAGGATCGAGGTCACGCGTTCCGGGTCCTTGACGCCTGGGATCTCCACGATGATCTGATCCCTGCCCTGCTTCTGGATCACCGGCTCGCGAATCTCGCCCATGGCGTACAGGCGCCGGTCGATGACGTTCTTCACCTTGTCAGCGGTATCGTCGGCAATGGTGATGACCTCAAACTCATCGTCGGGCGGGTTGATGGTCTTGTAGTTGGGGTAGATATCCTGGAGCGTGCGCAGCACCAGGCTGCGCTGCTGCTTGGCAAGTCGCTCGTCGCCGGCCTGCGTCTTGACGATCAGTCTGTGCGGGGAGACGGCACTCGCCTCAACCGTCCCGGGCTCGGCAAGTCTGGCCCGCACGAGCTCGGTCACGACACGCTTCTCCAATTCGGCGCGGGTCATCTCGGTGGCTTTGGTCGCGTCCGCGTCTGTCGCCTCAGGCTTTTCCGCAT
>JAGPGE010000532.1 GCA_018056145.1 Armatimonadota bacterium | reverse complement strand
GATGAAGAGAGCGCGATCATTGGCCCTTCGAGCACCCGTACCCGCCCGGCAAGCCCGTCGCCAAGGGCCTCGCCAATGCGCCCGAGATCGAACCCCGGTCGGGGGAAGGTCACCACCGTGGCCTCACTCAGGATCGCCTCGGGCATGCGCCACATCGGCATGTCCAGCACCGAATCGGCCCCGGTGATGAACACGATCTCAGCGCCGGTTGCGGCCTTGAGTTCCCGGATCGTGGCGATGGTATATGAGGGCCCGTCGCGCTCGACCTCGCAGGACGAGACCTCAAAGGCGTGATTGCCCCGGATCGCCAGTTCCGTCATGTGCAGGCGGTGTTCGGCATCCGAGACCGGGCGCGTCAGCTTGTGAGGTGGCTTGCCACTGGGGATGAACAGGACGCGCGACAGCCCGAGCTGCTCGCGGGCCTGTTCAGCAAGGAGCAGATGGCCATAGTGGATTGGGTCGAATGTGCCGCCCAGGTACCCCAGGGCGCCACCGGCTGCGATCGGCGCTTCGGTCACCATTGCCGCGATTTTAGCACAAAGCTTTAGGCCCCACAATCCACTCCGCGCGAGGGCAGGGGGCACTGCTTCTGGGTGCATCCCCGTCGGCGCGCAGCTTGACTTGGATTCCTGCGTAAATTAGAATCGCGCTTGCTCGGCAATGACCGGTTCCTGCAGATCACCGCGCGCCGGGTGATCCGTGTCCCGCGCGGCGCGTTCCTCTAATACCGAAAGGAGTACCTGATGTCCTCGAACTGCAAGGTGCTGATCTTCCTCGGCGACGGCATGGGGGGCCGTCCCGTTGAACCTCTGGGTGGCAGGACCACCATCGAGGCCGCAAATACCCCAGCGCTGGACGCGGTTGCCGCTGGCGGCGAATCCGGCTATCTCCATCCCGCCGGGTTCGGCATTCCGGTGGGCAGCGATACCGCCCACATGGCGATCCTGGGGTATGACCCATTCACCCTATACCGCGGGCGCGGACCCTTCGAGGCCAAAGGCGTGGGCATCGACGTGCGCCCCGGCGACCTGGCCTTCCGCTGCAATTTCTCCACCGTGGAAAACGGTATCGTCACCGACCGCCGCGCTGGCCGCATCAAGTCAGGCACCCACGAGCTTGCCCAGGCGGTCATGGAGGGCCTGAAGGAAGGCATCGAGGGCGTCGAGGTGATCTTCAAGGAGTCCGTTGAGCACCGGGCTGCGCTGGTCCTGCGCGGCGAGAATCTGGACCACCGTATCGGTGAAGTCGACCCGCATGTTGAGAACGTGGCTTACTATGAATGCAAGCCCCTGCCCGAGGCAGCGGATGACCCGCATGCCATCCGCACCGCGCGCATCGTCAATGAGTTCGTTGCCCGGTCCTTCGAGATCCTGGACAGTCACCCCGTCAACCAGAAGCGCCGCGAGGAAGGCCTGCCGCCAGCCAATGCCGCTCTTCCCCGGGGCGTCGGGACTGCGGTGGAACTGGGGAACTTCGAAGCCCGGTACCATCTGCATGGCGCGATGATCGTGGAAGTGGACCTAGTGCGGGGCCTCGGCGAGTACCTCGCGATGGACGTTATCGACGTCCCCGGCGCCACCGGTGGCGCCGACACTGACGAAATGGCCATCGCGAAGGCCGTCGAAGCTGCTCTCGCCGATCATGATTTCGTCCTGGCCAACATCAAGGCCCCTGACCTGGGGGGACATGACGGCAACCCGGAAGCCAAGATCGCGGCGGTCGAGAAGGTAGACCGCGCGGTAGGCTATCTGCTGGAGAAGCTGGACTGGAACAGCACCGTAATGATGATCGCTGCCGACCACTGCACCCCGTGCAGCCTGATGGATCACTCCGGCGACGGCATTCCGGTGGCATTCTTCGGCTACGGAGTGCGTCCGGACGGGGTGACTGCGTACGGTGAGCGCCCGGCGGCGGCAGGTTCCGTCGGCCACATCACCGGCGACGACGTCATGCGTATCCTGCTGAGCTATGCCGGACGCCAGGCCAAATTCGGAGCGTAGCGACACGCCTGCCAGGGATGTAACGCTGTCTCGCGAGGGCTCGGCTTGCGTTATGAATCCGCCCTGCAGATCATCGGATACCTGAAGCGCGCGTACAGCGCGCCGGTGTCTATTCTGCGCATCGCCCAGAACATCGACCTGTCCTACCAGCCCACCCACAAACACGTCAGGGCTCTGGCGAAGCAGGGCGCGATCGAGTTGGCGAAGCAGGGCCGCGAGGTGCTCTGCCGCCTCAAGGCGGG
This sequence comes from Armatimonadota bacterium, assembly GCA_018056145.1. Lineage (GTDB taxonomy): Bacteria > Armatimonadota > Zipacnadia > Zipacnadales > JABUFB01 > JABUFB01. The sequence continues at coordinate 2,217 of JAGPGE010000532.1, read as the reverse complement.
AACTGCGGCCCACTTGTGGCTGTCCCTGCTGGCGGTGGAGGAACGGGTTGCCCCGGGTGGAGTTCCTTTGGGCCAGACCCATGCGCTGGCCGCGCTGCGGGACATTGTGCCGGACATGCCCACCGAAGGCTTGGAGGCGCTTGCACTGCAGCAGACCGGGAACGTCCCGCGCATCGTCGTGCTGGCCGAGAGCTACGCGCGCGATGGACTCCGACGCAGGTTCGCCGTGCGTTGCGAATCCCTGGGCCTGAACGCGGAGATACTGGTGCTCAGCTTCGCGGACCTGGCCCAGCTGCTGGCTGACCCGCTGGAGCGCGAGCGCTGGGTGACCCAGTCCACGCCTCTGTATGGCGAACAGCGATTCTGGGAAGCAGTACTGCCGGACAACGGCGTGCCGCCGCTGGAGGAGAGCCTGTAGGCGTCCTCCGCGCCGGCTTGGTGTGTATCGGGGCGAAAGCCTTCCCGGAGAGTCACAGGGAGGTATTGCCGTGACGCTGAGACACCGGCTTCACCGTGTGCTGTACGTTCCTCTTGATGACAGGCCGTATAACCAGAAAGCCCCCCGACTCCTGGCTCAGATGGTGGACTACGAGATGATTGTGCCCCCGGCGGAAATGCTGGGGTGTTTTCGTAATCCGGGAAAGCCGGACGAGATTGCTGACTGGACACGGACGCACTGCGAGTCCGGGGTGGACTGCTGCATACTGAGCCTGGACATGCTGGCGTATGGCGGCCTCGTGGCCTCGTGCTCCCCCGGAACCCGCACCCAGCTTGCCCTGGAGCGCCTCAACCTTCTGGCGGAGTTGCGCGAATCCTGCCCGGAAGCGTCTATTTACGGCTTCTCGACGATTATGCGACTTGGCTCCACCACCGTCTCGGACGAGGCGGCCCAGTATGTCTCGCCACTGAGGCAATACTCCATCCTTGCCGGCGACATCGGCGAGTCCGGTTCCGGCAGTGCATCGCGCCGGCTTGCCGCGATCCAGCGGGAGATCCCCGCAGCCGTGCTTGGCGAGTATCTCGCGGTGCGCAAACGCAACCACGAGGTGAACCTGAGCCTCCTGCACGACCTTCACGCCCGGCACCTGGACTTCCTGGTGTACGCCCAGGACGCTGCGGCCGAGCGCGGGATACACCGGCAAGAGCAGGCTGAGATCGCCGCCATGGCGGGTGAACTGGGGGTGTCGGATCGCACCATGACGGTCATGGGCGCGGACCAGATCGGCATGTGCCTGCTGGCCCGGTTCGTCCATAACCATATGGAGAAAGCCCCGTCGATCCGCCTCTGTCTGCCCTCCGGGACCGCCCGCAATCTCGTGCCGCCATCCGAGGACAGGCCGTTCATGCAGTCGATTCGCGAGCAGATCGCGCTCATCGGCGCCCGCGAGGCATCGTCGGGGTCGCGTAAGGCCGACATCGTGCTCGCGGTGAACCCACCCGCGAAGTACGACCGCGAGGCACTCCACGACCAGGCGGTCGCGACCAACCACCGTAGCGTCTCCCGAAAGTTCATCGACGATGCCATGGAGGTGTCTCGTGGCCGGGGTCTGGCGGTGTGCGACATCGCCTTCGGGTCGGGTGCGGACGACCTTTTCGTGCAAGAGCTTGTCTCGGCGACCCCGAGTCTTCCTGCATTGCTCACCTACGCGGGATGGAACTCGGCAAGCAATGCCATCGGCTCGGCTCTGGCGCACGGCGCTCTGCGGGTCATCTCTCTCCAGGACAAGGGCGCCTTCGACCTGGTTCGCGCGGTGGGGGACATGCCGCCCCTGCGCTACCTGTCCCTGCTGGACTCGCTGATCGCCTCGGAGAAGGCCCACATCCGCCTCCTCGTACAACGCCTGTCCGATGACTGGCTGTACCAGGCCCGGGTCCGGCCACGAATACTGGAGCACATCACCGAGGGCCTCCGCAGCGGCCTCCTCGACCTGTCCCGCGGGTACCAGCAGGCTGAAGCGATGATGCGCGACGAGCTGACTCAGGCTGTCAGCGATCTGTGGATTGACCAGTTCCTGGGCAGGCAATGCGTGGTCCTCGGCACCGGTGGTGATGGCGAGGAGCAGACGGCACTGGTGCTGGCCGAGCTGGAGGAGAGCCGGCTAAGGCTGCCCTGGCGACGCCTCCTGGAAATGGACATGGAGATCGAGTTCGGGGTGCAGCTTGTGGCCGCTGGCGAAGTCGAGCAGCCTTGAGGGTCGGCCAGCGCAGACATAGCAC
>JAGPGE010000531.1 GCA_018056145.1 Armatimonadota bacterium | reverse complement strand
GCACGGTTGCGCGGAACTGCTCCCATGCGGACCAGTCTTTGGGGTCAAGATCATCAGCTGCCAGGGGGATCACCGTCCCGACCAGGGTCGCGCCCGCAAGCAGCAGGGCCATCGCAACCGGGTTCATCGTCATCGTGTCACTCTCTCTTGTTATCGCTCGGCTCACTGAGCCGCGTAGCCCCCATCCACCAGGATCGTCTCACCGTGCATGAGGTCCGACGCTGAGGACGCCAGGAACAGAATGGCGCCCGAGACTTCCACCGGCTTGCCGAAGCGTCCAGCGGGGATCCTCGCCAGCATTGGGTCGCGCTTCTCCGGCGCCCCCCAGACCTGTTCACCCATGGGCGTCAGGATGACGGTGGGCGCAATTGCGTTTACGTTGACATTGTGCCGCGCCCACTCGATGGCCAGCACCTTTGTCAGCTGGACCATGCCGCCCTTGGACGCGCAGTAGGCCGCGTGGTCGGCGAGCCCGACAATCCCGGCATTGGAGCAGATCATGATGATCTTGCCGCCACCCCGGGCGATCATGCCGGGTGCGATCTCGCGGCTGATGAACATCGGCGCGGTCAAGTTCACGGCTATCGTCGTCTCCCAGTGTTCCACGCTGGTCTTAAGCGCACTCTCTGGGAAAGTGATGCCGGCGTTGTTCACCAGGATATCAATGCCGCCCAGCAACTCGTCGGCCTCCCGCGCCATCTCAATGGCTGCCCGAGTATCCGCCAGGTCGGCTGTGAGAACATGCGCGTGTGCGCCGAGGTCCGCGATCTCGGCCGCAACCTGCTCCAGAGCGGGCCGGTCGCGCCCTGTAACCACAAGTTCGCAGCCCGCATGCGCCAGGGAGAGCGCGGCGTGGTGCCCGATTCCCCGGCTGGCGCCCGTAACCAGGGCCTTCTTGCCCCTGAGAACGAAGTTCGGGAACTCCATGCTATTCCTCCTCTGCGTCTGAGTGTCATTTCGCCCTCCAGGTAGCCGACGCCTTCCGGAAATGGGGGAGGTATCGCGCGAACTCTTGGCGAACACGGGCGTGGTCAAGACCTCGTGTGACGTACAAGGAGAGACGGAGAGCATGCAGGTTGTTCTTTCGGCCGTCCTCATCTCGTTCGCGCTCATCTCTCTCTTCAGATACGCGGGGGCGGACACACCCGCCGCGGATGAAGCGGCAATCCAGGCTCGTTCACTGGTGAGTATGGGTGACACCGCGCGCCTGCAGCATGCCCTCGCGAAGGCGCGCCGCGGCGAGAAGGTGGTCGTCGCTGTAATCGGCGGCTCCATCACGCAGGGGGCTTCGGCAGGCGCGGTTGAGGATCGCTATGGGAACGTGATCGCCGCGTGGTGGAGGGAGCGTTTCCCGACCACCGAGGTGCAGTTCGTCAACGCAGGCATCGGCGCTACGGGGTCGAACATCGCCGCTCACCGGGCGCAGGATCACCTCATTCGCCACAAGCCGGACTTCGTCGTCATCGAGTTCGGCGTCAATGATCCAAACACGGAACTCGCGGCGGAGACTCTCGAGGGCCTGGTGCGCCAGATCCTGCGCGAGCCCAACCAGCCCGCGGCCATGCTCCTGTTCACCATGCACCGCAACGGGGGCAATGCACAGGAGTGGCACTCGAAGATCGGGCGGCACTACGCACTACCCATGGTGAGTTTCCGGGACGCGCTGTGGCCGGAGATTGAGGCCGGGAGGATGAAGTGGGAGGACGTGGAGGCCGACGAGGTCCACCCCAACAAGCGGGGGCATCACTACTGCGCCCAGTTCGTCAATGCGCTGGTGGCGAAGGTCGCCGACGACCTTCCGGTGGATTCGCAACTGCCCGCAATCAAGCCAACTCCAGCGCCGCTAATCAGCGACACCTACGAGCACACCGCGATACTCAACTCGGGGAACCTGACGCCGCTCAGAGCTGAGGGGTGGACAGACCTGCCCGGCTGTCCCTTCGGGCCCGGCTGGGCAGCGGATCAGCCCGGAAGCGTGCTGGAGTTGACTGTGCCGGGGACTGCGGTATCGCTGATCTTCCACAGGATCAAAGGGGATATGGGGATCATCGAAGCGCAGGTCGATGGTCGACCCGCGGTGCGGATGAACGCGTGGTTCAACGCTGACTGGGGGGGCTACTCGGCATGTGAGATGGTGGGGCAGGACCTGGGCCCAGGTCCGCACACGCTACGGATCACGCTCCTGAAGGAGCGCGCCGAGGCCAGCGCAGGCAACCGTTTCGAACTTCAGGCGGTACTTGCGGCCGGACTGTCCCGATCCGGGCCTCAATAGTAGTAGTGTGACAGCAGGTAGCCGCATCCCATGACGCTGAGGGACAGCATCGCCAAGCGGAGCGTCCAGCTGTTCTGCCGTCCGGGCGAGAACATGACCGCGCCCACCACTGAGAGGGTCAGCAGGATCGCGCCCACTAGGATGATTGAGTGCACGACAGGGTCGACCCAGTACCAGTAGATCAACTCGTCGAGGAAGTAGTGCATAGCGCAGCCTCCATGTCCCCGACCCGCGTCTGCCCGCTTAAGTATAACCAGGTACCGGGCTTTGTAAACGTATTCTTGAGATTTTCTTGCTTGTATGGACAAGAAAATCTCTCGAAAACTACATGATGACCTCTTCTGGTCCCCCAAGAGCAGCCATGAGCTTCCGCCCGGCACCCCTTGTAAGACGCTCCATGCGCGCGTTCCAGGGCTCCAGAACCCGCAGATTCCGTCCAATAAGCTCCCTGTAGCAGTCGGGAAGATCCAGGGTTCTGAGCGCACACGGCAGGCAGGCCGAGAGCGGCCAGCGCATGTCCTCCTGCGTCGCCCATTCGGAGAAGGCGATGGGCGCGTTCTTCAAAGTCACGGATGTGACGCGCTCATCCAGCACCGCGGCGAAGGTCGCGGGAAGTGATCCCCACCCGCGCCCGACGATGTGCACGTCCTCGTAGCCGTATGACTGCATCCAGTCCAGAACCGCCAGGATGTCGTGGGTGCGTCGGCCCAGCGTCGGCTCGCCCAGCATCAGCCCGTATGACGCGTAGAAGTAGTCCGAGCCGTAGATATTGAGGTACGAGTTCCGGTCGCAGGTGTTGGGGATGGACTCGCCGATCCCGCGCGGGTCCACCGCGAAAAACGCGCGGTCCGTGTCGGCGCCCAGTTTGCGGGCCAGCGCGTCTGTGCGCAGGTCCTCATCGCTGGACATGTGCGGAACGTACAGGACGGCCTTCTCGCCCGGTGGAACGGGTGAAGCCAGCGCGTCGTCCTCCAGCTTGTACACGATGGCCTGGATGTCAGCTTCCGTCTCCACTACGTAGGTGGTGGCGAAAGGCCGCGGGTACTCCGCAATCCGCCCCGGTTGGCGCAGGATGCGGTAGTCCGGCAGCCCTCTGCGCTTCGGCAGGTTCAGGAGCTTCAGCAGTTCCTTCCGCAGCGCCTCCCCGGAAAGGGACTCTCGCTCCTGCGCAAGGGCTTCGGCGCTCTCCTTCGTAAAGCTGAAAACGTTCTTCGGCCTAGGCTTGAGATCCGCCACCTGTCCGGTCTTTGTTACCCACAGGGTCTCGTCCGGTTCGATGGTCACCGGCGGCTCTGAACTTGTCTCATCTGTCTTCCCGCAGGCCTTGTTGAAGAAGCCGTACATCGCCTCGCGCAGGGGCTGGGCGTAACCGTGGTGGCCCTCGCCCGTGAAGATCGCAACGTTGTCTTCCGCCCCGAGCAGCCGGTAGAGATGGCGCAAGCGCTGGTAGGCTTCCTGTGCTCCGCGCTGGTCGAAATAGTCGAGCTCCTGGGTTAGGAGAATCAGCGGGTTCGGCGCGTGCAGGCCGAAGAAATCGTCCATGTCCAGCCCAAGCTGCAGGGCAAAGGGTGGCTGCTGCTCTGCGTCGGCGGGCAGTTCGTTCTCGGCGTTCCGCCGCCAAGTGGTCACGTAGCACCCGGGCGCGGCCATGGTGTAACGCTGGTCGAGGGCGCAGATGAGGGTGGTTAGTGTCCCGCCGCCCGAATTGCCGGTGATGCCCAGGTGGGTGGGATCGACCTCAGGCCGGCTGAGCAGATAGTCGCAGGCGCGGATGCCGTCCCATGCGCGCCAGGTGCCGAAGAACTCGCCCACCAGCAATTGCTGACGCCCGGCGTGATTGTGTTCGGCGCAGCAACCGCCCACCCACGAGTTACCGTCTTTCCCCGGGTACTGCAGGCGTTCGCCCTGACTCATGGGGTCATACTGGAACACCACGTAGCCCTTGCTCGCCAGGCCCTGGCAGAAGGCCTGGTAGGCGTCGCAGGCCTTACCATTCGCCGAATGCCCGCAGGGAGCGAGTACCCCCGGGCAGGGCAGTTCGTGGCGCTTCGGGATGTACAGCACGCCGGTCACGGGGAAGCCCGGGCGGCTCTCGAACAGCACTTTCTCCACCCGGTAGGCATCGCGCTCGAAAGACCCCGTGACCTCGGCGTTCAGAGGCGTGCGCTTCGGCAGCGGCCCGAAGACCTTG
>JAGPGE010000020.1 GCA_018056145.1 Armatimonadota bacterium | reverse complement strand
GAAGACCAGGGTCGCCGTCGCTGGCTCCCGCATATTCGCCGTTGATCCAGGGCTTGAAGGTCTCATCCACCGCCTCGCAGTAGAGCCACACCCTGGGGTCCGGAATCTCCGGCACGTCGACCTCCACGCTGTACCATGCGTCCCCGTCGTAGCCCTCGTAGCCCTGCCCCTCCCAAGGGCTAAGGATCGAGATTGGCTTCCAGTTCGCGTCCGGCACGGCGGCAGACCAGCCGGCAGTCTCCCCCACTCCGTCCGGGTCAGTGCGGAACAGCCACCGCTCGGGCAACTGCACCACGCGCCGGCCCGACATGGCCTGAACCGGCGGCTTGTACTCGCGCCCAAGTTTCCCGTAGTAGCCCAGGATCGGCTCAATGTCGCGCCTTTCCACAAGCTGCCAGATGCGCTCCTGGACTGCGGCAAGCGCGGGGTATAGTTCGGGCTTCTGCGGCGCAGCGGCCTCGATCTGGTCGAGTTCCGCGAAAAGCAGGGAGTACCGCAAACGGTCGATCCGCGCCAACACGGTGTCATCATCCCCGGCGGCAGCGGCGGCAAAGTCCAGGATCGCATGGCCCTGGCGCAGAATCTCCGGCGTGAACTTCCCAAGGTTGTTCATGCTCACGTGATGGGTGGGCGCTTCGAGAACCGCCTGATCCAGCAGCCGGAAGTACCGGGCGATCTCCGGGCCGGCCTTCCCGTAGACGCGGTTTGCGAAGTCATCGGTGAAGGTCTCCAGATCGGTGTTCACATCCCACTGCAATCGAGCGCGGTAGTTGAGCAGGAGAGGCGAAGCGTTGAAGGTGGTGTCCCATTCGTCCGACAGGTACCGGCAACCCGCCGCGTGGGTGGTGCGCAGAATGTCCTGCTCGAACCGCTGGTACGCGCCGGGGCTCTCCAGGTGGTGGTAGTCGAGATAGCGGTACAGGGCGATAGGCGCCAGGCGGCTCCAGCCCCGGAACAACTCCATCCCTTCGGCGTTCACTTCGCAGGCGGGGTCCTCGATGTCATGCTTGAAGCATTGGTCCCACCAGCAGAGCTCGATCATCACGTTCCGGCGCGGCTTCACCTTGTGCGGCAACTTGTGGCTGGACCCGTATGCGAAGGTGGCCACGTACTTGTCCGGGTACTTCTCCTCCACCAGTTCGGCGATGCGGTTGATGAAAGTGAGCCAGCGATCTGTCAGGTGCATGCTGCCCTCACCGTTCTTGCTCCAGTCCTGGGGCACCGGGTCGAGTGCCTTGCAGTCCTCACACTCGCACCAGTAGCTCGGCTCATCCTCGGCATTCACGCAGTACCGGATCGCAGACGGGTGGGCTGCGAAGAAATCGCAGATGATGTCGGCGAATATCCGGGGCAGGTCCGGGTTCGATACGCAGATTTCGGACGGCCGCCCGCTGGAGTGGGTCGCGGTGCGCTTGCCCCGCACGAGGGTGTAGTACTCGGGGTGAGTCTCGAACCACTTCTCAGGCGGCAGCATTGTGTACAGCGTATGCCCGGCCACCTCATCCACCTGGCCTCCGCGGATCGCACCGTAATCCCAGGTGGTGGTGTAGGAAGCCTTCAAGCGGTTCATGCGATTGCGCGCCGCCCAGTCTGCCCACTCTGTTGTGTTCACGTGTTTCGGGGTCCAGTCCGGCGGAGTATGGTAGACCTGGATCGTGTGCCCGCCGCGTAGGTCGAAGCTGGGCCTGTGGACAATCATCCGGGGCGATAGTGAAAGCGTGCCGACCTTCGGTATCACCTCGCCGTCCTTACCAGGCCAGCACCAGCGACAGCCGATTTCGTGGTAGAACTCCTGCACCGCGTAGTACTCCCCGCGCGGGGTGTTCCCCAGGCAGACGATGGCATCCGGGCCGATGTCCAGCACGATGCCCTCATCACCAACCAGCGCGAGCTTCGAGGCATAGTCAGAGCCGGGCGGTGTCACGCCGATCCACACGAACCGTGCCGCATCACCCTGCGGGGCGGAACCCGCGGAGGTGATCCCCGGCGCGGCGCCGGTCATCGCCTTGAGGATGCGCTGGGTCTCCAGGGCCAGGTAGACGTGATGGGGCAGCGCGGCATCCGGGGTCACGATGCCCACGATCGGCTTGCCGTCCGTGGGAACGGGTCCTCCGGCATCGGAAGGCGGCGCGGAGACGAGTTCGACAGTCACGTCATCATAGAATGCGGCGCCGGTACCCAGGTTCTGCAGGTAGAGGCCGTAGCTCCGGGTGTCCGGAACGGTGAACTCTCCCTCCACGCGCGTCCAGTTGGGGCTGTCGCGCACCACGCGCTCAACTCCCCGCCCCGCGAAGGGCAGGGAGAGCTGGGCCGTGGCGTCTCCCTCGGTGCGCACCCAGGCTTCGACACGGTACGTCGCTCCCCCGAGCAGGTACAGGTCGGTGGTATACCAGCGCCCGCAGCCCGGATCGCCCACACAACGCACCCCGATGCACCGCTCGCCTGAGTGCGCATTGCCGGCAACCTCGAATTCGTACTGGCCCACGGCGACGTGGTTATTCCACCCGGTGACTGTTGTCGCACCGCCCATTTCCATGTCGGGATTCGCCAGGATGTTCGCGGCATGCGCGGAAATAGCAGCGGACAGGAGCATGAACAGGAGCGCCATTCGCATAGAAGCGCCTCGCAGGATAGATAAGGATTGGGCTGCGGATGCAGGTAGTTTGACCGCGCGCCGGGCACATCCCTTCAGCCGCCTTCACACTGCGGGCAGGTCGCGAGCATGGCTCTCGGGAACTGCTCACGGCAGAGTGACAAGACTCGGTATTGGATGTTCGCGTCTGTCGCCGTCCAGGAGGCCCAATATGCTTCAGAGAAGACACTCTCTGCCCAACCTAGTAATCGGCCTGGCCGCGGCGGCGCTCATTGCCGGCCAGGCGCTGGCACAGAATGCAACGGACGGGAGAGCAAACGTGTTCGCGAACGCCTGCCTGCGATATGTCGTCGGCGAAGATGGGAAGAACCTGGCGTTCGTTGATCTCGCATCCGGGAAGGACTACCTGCGAGCGGAGCCGGCAAGCCACATCGCGCGGGCGAAGTTGGCGGGTGAGTGGCATGATGCGGCGCGTGTGGCTTCCCAGGGAGAAGCGGTCCGCGTCGGCTTCGCCGGTACTGATGCAACCGCGACCATCAAGATGGCGGCACACGACCGGCATCTCGTGTTCGAGGTGACAGACGCCTCCGGGGCGATCGAGGAGCTTCAGCTTCTGAACCTGCAGCTTACCCTTCAGGGCAGGCTGGAGGAACCCTTCGCGGCCTGTGCGCTGGCGCTGAACCTGAAGACCAACGTGGGCGAGATCCCCGGCCCCAACAGCCGCCTTGCCGCAAGCTGCGTGAGCAAGTTCGGCCTGGTCGGAGCAGCAGTGGCCGTCATCGCCTGCCCCACCGGCCAGATGCGTGACGCGCTCAAGGAAGCCATCGACGCCGCGCCGGAGATGCCGAAATCACCCCTGGGCGGGCCGTGGGCCATGGACGCGCCGATCAACCGCGCCTCGTATTTGTTCGCGGCGCCGTCTGAGCAGAACGTGGACGAGATCATCCGCACCGTGAAGAGCATCGGCTTCAACCAGGTGCAGATCCACGGGGGCCGCGGGACATACCGGTTCGGCGACTGCCTGCCCAACCCACAGCTTTACCCGAACGGAGTGGCCAGTGTGAAGGCGGTCATAGACCGTCTCCACGAAGCCGACATCTACGTGGGCATGCACCCGTACGCGTTCTTCATCGACAAGGCGACCCCGTGGGTCACCCCCGTCCCCAATCCGGGCCTGGCATCGGACGCTACTTTCACCCTCGCCGCTGACCTGCCGGTGGATGCCAATTCCGTGCCCGTGACCGAGCCCACCGGGACCATGCACACCATCACGGGGTTCTTCGTGCGCAACAGCGTGACACTGCGCATCGGTGAAGAGCTGATCACTTACGGTGGGGTATCGAAGGAGCCGCCCTATGCCTTCACCCAATGCACCCGTGGCGCTCTGGGCACGAAAGCCTCGGCGCACTCAGCCGGAGAGAAGGTCTACCACCTCAAGGAATGCTTCGGGCTGTTCCTGCCCGACCCCGACTCCGATCTGTTCTTCGAAGTAGTGCAGACGAACGCCGACTTCTTCAATGCCTGCGGGTTCGACACCATCTATCAGGACGCACTGGACGGCGAGGACACGCTGGGTGGAAGCGCGGAATCCTGGCACTACGGCTCGAAATACGTCTGGGAGCTGTGGAAGCGCCTGGACCGCCCGGCTGCCATGGAGTACAGCACCTTCCACCACCACCTGTGGCCGCTGCGGTCCCGCATCGGTGCATGGGACCACCCCACCCGTTCGTATAAGCAGTTCATCGACCAGCACGTAGCGGGCAACCGAAACAACGACCGGATGTTCCTGCCCAGCCAACTGGGCTGGTGGGCTTTCAAGAACTGGCAGCCGCCCCAGGGCGAACCCACCTTCCCGGATGACATCGAATACTGGTGCGCGAAGGCACTCGGCACCGATTCGGGGCTATCGCTCATGGGGTACAACCCAGCGCTGCCCGGCCACCAGCGCCTCGCAGAGATCGTGAAGCGCTACGAGGAACTCCGGCATACCGGGCACTTCCCGGAATCGGTGAAGGCACGGCTGCGCGAACCGGGAGTGGATTTCAGCCTCGAACAGGGCCCCGACGGCCAGTGGCAGTTCCGCCCGGCGAAGGTCGAGAAGCACACGGTTCAGGGGCCCGACGGCTGGAGCGACAAATGGACGGTCCAGAATCCCTATAGCGAGCAGGCGCCTTCCCTGCGCGTCGAAGCGATGATGGCCGCCGCTCCCCATGACAGCCCGGAGGGGATCAACCTGGCCGAGTTCACGTCACCGGATGAGTTCGGGGCGCGCAACTCGGCGCCCACGGTGAAGGCGGACCTGGAATGCATCATGGACGGCGACGTCGCCTACGGCCGCTTGACCGCCACCAACTCGGGCAAGGTGCGCCGCGGAACCTGGGCGAGCTTTCGGAAGACCTTCGACCCGCCGCTGAACCTCGGCAACCGGCAGGCGATGGGTGTCTGGGTGCTCGGCGACGGCAAGGGCGAGGTGCTCAACCTCCAAGTCGAGAGCCCCTCCCACATCAGCCACGGCAAGGGCGAGCACTACGTGACTGTGGACTTCGAGGGCTGGCGTTACATCGAACTGATCGAACATGATTCCGACCGTTACGCCGACTATGCGTGGCCTTACCCCGGCGGGTACTCGATCTACCGCGAGCACGTAAACTACAGCGTGATCTCGGCGCTCACCATCTGGTGCAACAACCTGCCGCCGGAGGACTCCATCCTCGTGGACCTGCGCCCAGTACGCGCACTGCCGCTGGTGACCACGCGGGTGATCACCCCGAGTCTGAGCATCAACGGGCAGACCGTCACCTTCCCTGTGGAGATCGCCAGCGGCCAGTACATTGAGGTCGACGCTTCGGGCAAGGGCAATCTCCACGGACCGGCCGGCGAGCCGCTGGGTGAGGTGGATGCGTCCGGTTCCATGCCGAAACTGGATCCCGGAGACAACGCCCTGACCTTCAGCTCTTCGGGGCCCCAGTCGCCTGCCCCGCGGGCGCGGGTGACCACTTTCGCGCGCGGCGAGGCGTTCCGGTAGACCATAGAACCGCCCCGGCTTCATGTGATTTCGCGAGGTGATCTCTGCATGGCTGGTAGTAGGCTGCGGCGCGTTCTGATATTCGCCGCGCTGCCCGTGCTGTGGTTCGTGCTGGTGGCGGCTGACAACGGTCCGGCAATGTACTCCGACCGCGCGAACAGATTCGAGTTCCCGGAAGCGGACGCGCGGTTCGTGCGACTTCTCCTCGGACCCGGCAGCGGCAACACGCAAGCCTGCATCGATGAACTCGAGGTGTACGGTCCCGAGGGCAAGGACAACCTGGCGCTTGCGGCCTCAGGAGCGAAAGCGTCCGCTTCCTCGTGCATTCGCGGCCATGCCCAGCACGCGATAGAGCACCTGAACGACGGCGAGTATGGCAATGCGCGAAGCTGGATTCCCGCGGGAGTCACCGGCGAGTGGGCGCAGATCGAGTTGCCGCAGGCGGCTCGGGTGTCATCCATCGTTATCTCGCGCGACCGCATGCGACAGTACGGCGACCGCATTCCCAACGTGTTCGACATCCAAATCTCCACCGACGGTGAGAACTGGCAGACCGTGCGCAGGGTTGAGGCTCGTGCAATGAGCGGCGCGGTTGCCGGCAGCAGTGGCCGGGGCGAACCCGCGCTCCCCGCACCGCCGCCTCCGCCGCAAACCGGGGGCGGGAGTGAGACGCCGATCCCCGAAGACCTGAGCGCACCGGCAAGCGACGCCCTCGGCTTCGAGAACCTTGCGCTGCGCCCGCAAGCGAAGGCCTCCGCGAGTTCGGTGTATGCGGACGGCGGGCTGCCTATCCATCAGATCGCGCATCTCAATGACGGCAAGCTGGGCAACAGCAACAGCTGGATATCCAAGGGCGAACCGTCGTGGGCTGAGATTGATCTGGGGACTGCGTGCTGGGTCTGGAAGGTGGCATTCGGGAGCGACTCCAGCGCGAGGTACCGCGACCGCGCCCCGGCGATGTTCACGATACAGGCGACCACTGACGCCCCCGCACCTGGCACTGAGGCACACTGGCAGACGGCATGGCGGCATTCCGGCCCCGCGGTCAATCTGCGGCGAGAGTTCCGGTTCAGGCCTTTGCATGCCCGGCGCGTCCGGGTCGCGATCCAGTCCGCAGCGGGCGGGGAAGCTCGCATTGACGAACTGGAGGTCTACGGACAGGAGGCGCCCATTGCAGTTGAACGCCTTGGCCCTTTGCCCGAGCCGGAGCCGGACGTGCCCGGTATTGCAGTTGAGTCTCTGCTCAGGATGGCCTTCGTGGCTGAGGAGCACGCGTGGCTGAAGACCTTTGGACGCGCCGACCTGGACCCGAGCCTGGTCCCGTACAATGGCCGCGTCACCGAGTATCCGCGGCACGTTGGCGATGATCGGCTCCCCTTGCCGCCTCTTCCCTCTGCCCCGGTGCTCGACGGCAGGCTCGATGACGCCTGCTGGGACTGGGCCTCGCGCGGTATGGTGCGGGTAGCCTCAGCGGATGATTTCGACGCCGGGCCGCTGGTGGAGGTCGCCGCACATGCCGGGCGCCTTGGTGACGACCTGGTGCTGGCGATTCAGGCCAGCCGCCTGCTCAGCACCCATATCGCGGTGATCTCCGCGGCCAACTGGGAAGGCTGCGGGATCATCGCTATCACCCGCGAAGGCCTCGTCTTCAACCAGTATTCGGAGGATGAACCCGGGCGGTTCAAGATCGAGAAAAGCATGCCGCTCGAAAGCGCGCAGGATCTGGACGCAGGGGTCTTCGAAGTGTGCCTGCCACTGGCGCTGTTCCCGGATGCGGAAGCCCTCGGTCTGCGCATTGGCCTAGGCATCGGGGGGCGCCACACAAGCCCGCGCGGGCGCCCCATACACTTCACGTTCTCATCGCTGGGCATCGCGCAGCAGGGCAACTGCGAGACGGGAGCCTTTCAGGTGCGCTTGAGCCTGCCCCAAAACGCGGCCTCTGGGACCGCGACTCTCTCGCCCTTCGGGGGAACGGTGCCGCTGGAGCCAGGGCAGACCCGCGTGGTGAACATCCCCGCGCAGAGTGGACCGATCGGCAGGCAGTTCGAGCTGAAAGTAAGTGAGGCCGGGGTAGGTTCGTACACACTGCACCTGTTCCGGTATGATCCACTGGAGCGGACACTGGCCCTGATGGCCGACCTGGCGGACCGGCTCGAGCGCAAGGGGCTGGATGTTGTCTCCGAACGAGAGCGGCTTAATGCGTTCCGGAAGCTCCAGTCCGCGCTCGCGGCTGCCCCGCCCAATCTCAAGGCGCAGCGCGCGGCGTTCCTCGAAGCCCGGCTGGCCAAGCGCAGGCTGTTCTTCCGGGAACGCGAACTGGCGCCCCTGGAGAGCCTCTTATTCGTGAAGCGCCACGCCTTCCACCCGTCTCATATCTACACCGACTACACCGATGCGCCGTTCCGTCCCGGTGGCGGGATATACCGGCTGGACATCCCGCGCACTGGCGACCGCCTTGATCCGGAAGCGGCCACGCTCACGCGCCTGTTCGACGCGGGCGCCGGGATCGCCCGTGACCCGGCCGCGACCTTCGATCTGAGCCGAATCTACTTTGGCTACAGACCCACGAGTGACGGTTTCTACCATATCCGAAGCATGGATGCCGACGGCGGCAACCTGAGTGAGATCACGCACGGCCCGTATCACGATTTCTACCCCTGCCCGCTGCCGGATGGTGGCGTGGCATTCATCTCCACGCGCTGCACCGCAAGAGTCTTCTGCTTCCGTGGCGGGTCTTCGGTCCTGTTCCGCATGGACCCCGACGGCGGCAACATGCGACCACTCTCCTATGCCAGCCTCAGCGAATGGGCGCCCTCAGTCATGCGGGACGGACGTATCATCTGGACCCGCTGGGAGTACATCGACAAGGGCGCGGACTTCTCCCAAACTCTGTGGTCGATCCGGCCCGACGGCAGCCACCCGGAACTAGTCTTCGGCAACACTATCATCCAGCCCAACGGCTACGCGTCCGGGCGCGAGGTGCCGGGAACGTCCGAAATCTGCTGCACGCTGGTCTCCCATTTCGGGGACATCAACGGCCCCATCGCGCTCATCGATCCGCGCGAGGGGCGGTTCAACCCGAAAGCAATCAGGAGCATTACGCCGGAAGTCCCGTGGCCAGGGATGTGGCCCTCCAACGAGTGCTTCCGGGATCCCCTGCCCATCGCGCGCGACTACTTCCTGTGCGCCCACGCGCCGCGGGACCGGTTCGGGCTGGCGGTCATCGACCGTTTCGGCAACCGCGAAATGCTTTACCTGGACCCCGCCATCGACAGCATGGGGGCAACCCTGTTCCGCCGAGAGACCCCGCCGCCTACCATCCCCGACAACGTGCTCCCGTCCGAGGACGAGGGCGAGTTTGCGCTGATGGATGTCTACCGGGGGCTGACACCGGCTGTGGAGCGCGGGGCAGTGAAATGGCTGCGGGTCGTGGAGGAAGTGCGTCACGATATCGCGCTCAACCCCAACCGCGACCATACGGACTTCATGAAGTGGTACGCGTCTCCCGTGGACCTGGTGAGCGGCCCGTACGGGTGGCCGACCTATGTAGCGAAGACGCCCCTCGGTCTGGTGCCGGTGGCGGAGGACGGTTCGGCGCGGTTCAAAGCGCCCGCGGGGAAGACGGTGTACTTCCAGGCCCTGGATGCCGACTACAACGAACTGCAGCGCATGCGCAGCATCGTCCAACTGCAGCCCGGCGAAGTGCGCAGTTGCATCGGCTGCCATGAATCGCGGACAGCCGCTCCGCAGGTGAAACGCTCCAGCGCTGTCACCGGCGCGGCGTCACGGCTTGCACCACCGTCCTGGGGGCCCGGCCCGTTCTCGTATGAGAAAGTGGTGCAGCCGGTCCTGGATGCCCGGTGCGTGCGGTGTCACAAGCCCGACAGCGAGTCCAGGATTGACCTGACCGGCACCCTCGACGCCAACCGGGTGCCTGCGTCGTACCGGACATTGATCACCAAGGGCCTGGTGCATTACGTGGACTGCGGCTGGAATTCAGGTGGCTGCGAGAAGCGCGAGCCGCTCACATTTGGCACGCTGAAGAGCACGCTCTGGCAAGTGCTGGGAGATGAACACCACGGGGTGACGCTCACTCAGGAGGAGAAGCTGCGGATCAAGACCTGGACCGACCTCAACTGCCCCTTGTGGCCGGACTACCAGTTCCGCGACGACCGGGTAGCAACCATACAGTAGTACTCCCGAGACGGCAGATCATCACGGCGCGGGGCTCTGCCCCGCACCCCGCCGGGGCCAATGGCCCCGGACCCCATATATCGCCGGAACCCCGTCTGCATTAGATGGCGTCGGGGTTCCGGCCATCCCAATCATCCGCTACGCGGCGAGAATCGACTGGACGATCCGCACGTTCTCTTCCACCATGTCGTCGCGGTCGCCCCGGTGCATGCCCACGTTCACCACATCGGTGGGCTTGATGTTTTCGAAGGCGTACTCAAAGGCCATGCTCGCATCGATGCGCCCGGCGGCCATGATCTTGTAGGCGATGCAGGGCCGGTCGATCTTGCGCACGCACTCGGCCGCGGGGGCAAGATCGGCGAGTTTGAACTTCTCGCCCTGCCCGCTGTGCAGGCTGCCGCAGTTGAAGAAGCAGACCACGTGGAAATCCACGAGGTCCAAGCTGTCTACCCAGTAGTGCGTCGCTGGAGAGTGCCCCGCAACACCCGCGCGGATGCCCAGCGACTTCGCGTGGGTGATCCACTCCCGCAGGCTGTCGGCGTCCTGCTCCTGGTACAACCTGTCCACCACCCCGCCGTGGATATACATGGCCCTGCAGCCAATTTCCACCGCCTGGTCGATGGCGCCCATCATGTTCGGGAACCGGTTGTTGTTGATCTGCGCAATCCACTGGAGTTTCCCGCCGCCGGACAGGTACGTCGTCACCGCTTCCAGTACGTGCGGGGTCTCGTTATTGGTGATCATCGTGTTGATTCCGGCGGCCTCGGCACGCCCCCAGGTCTCCAGGATGCGATCGATAGTGTAGTACGCCACCATCTCCTGGTCGCGTTCTCGGTTCTGGTGGCTGTAGCCGCCGAAGGGGTTCGCGCCGATAATCAGGCGGGTGGGGTTGAGGCCGAGGAAATCCACAGTCGGCAGAAGACTCATCAGTCGGTGGTTCCTTTCAGTTGCTCGCGGACGCCCGGTTCGGGTCGGGCGGCCAGTCATCCTGTTGTACGACAACGCGGGCAGTCCACTATCGGTTCCGCGGATTATCAGCGGACGAACTTCACGAAGCCCGCTTCGGGCAGATACCAAGTGCAGTTTCCCGTGCCGCGCCACAGAACCCAGGGGTCATTGCCCTGCTTGCGGATCGACAGGTTGAAGGGGTAGCGCACATCGGGCTTCGGCGTGAAGCCCAGCGACGCGAAGGGCACCCGCATCTCGGCCACCCATCGTCCCGCATCAATGACCGTCGCCGCGTACTGGACCTTCTCGGCGGCCTTCTTCGCCACTTCCGCGGGCGCGCCGGCCTCCTCGCTTGAGACGAAGACCCCGTTGGTGAAGCCGCGCAGGACAATGATCGGCGCCTTGGCTCCCAGTTGCGGGTTGCTAATGGCCAGTTCAACAGCGTCGCTTCCGCCCCAGTTGTCCTCGCGGACCATGGGAATGGACCTGTTCACGAGGTTCTCAAAGCCCACATACAGCGCCTCATCATCCCAGACAAGCCAGGCTCTGGTCGGCAGTGGGACTCTCTCGCCATACACCCCCTCCTGGATGACCATCCCTGCCTTCTGATCGAGCCCGAACCACTCGCCGGGCGCCAGCTTGCCGTCGATGAGCGGAGGCGTGCTGGTCCGCTGGATGCTGAAGACCGGCGCGGGCCCCGGCTTGCGTGGAGGCCTGGGCTTGGGTGGGGGCGGCGGCTTCGGGTCCTTGCGCAGTGGTGACACCACCGGCCAGGAGGCCCGCTCCGCGCTCTCGTAAAGGCCGATCCTGTGGTGCGGGATGGGCCGGAATCCCAGCTTTCTCGCCGGAGATTCGCGCTTGAGCCGGAAGCTTGCCGGCGGTTCTTCCACGAACAGTGGGTCAACGTCGATCAGGTTGTCCTCGAACTTCACCCCCGGTTCGGCTTTCGGCTCCGTCCATCCCCACGGTCCGCCCCAGCAGATATTGCGCGCCATCACATTGCCTTTGGGCGCGAGGGGCTCGTCCTCAAGGATGCCCACCAGTTCCGGGTACTTGGTCGACCACGGTGGCTGAGTGTAGTTGAGGTCGTGCAGTTCCTTGGTCGCAAACACCCCGACGCCTTTGGCCCAGCCCAGCCCCCGGGCGTCGATGCTGAAGGCCCGGTTGCACTTGATGAACATGTTGTTGGTCATGATGTTGTCGCGGCCGCCGCCGATGAGGATCGCGGTGGCGACATCATAGAAGATATTGCTCGAGATGTCCGCGGACGAGAAGCAGTCGTCCAGGTAGACCCCGAGACACCCCTTGCCCATGAACCCGTGGATGTTGTGCAGGTAGTTGAACCGGATCTTGTGCCCTCGCATGGACCAGGTCTCGTCCGGGGGCGAGGTGTAGATCGCCCCCGCGTCATTGGACTGGTACACCGAACTGTGGATCTCGTTGTACTCGATGGTCTGTTCGTTCCCGGTGAAGCCGATGGCGATGTGCGGCACGTTATCGATCAGATTGTGGGTTGCGCTGTTGCCCACGCCGAAAACCGTGATCGCCTGCTGGTAGACCGGGTCCCAGCGGGCAGTGTGGTGGACGTGGTTGTTCTCGGCGTAATGCCCCGCCGGCACGAGAGTCTTGCGGTCGCCGCCTTCCAGATGAATGCCGCCCTGACCGTTTCCGTACACATCGCAGCCCACGACGCCATGCCGGAATCCACCGTAGACCTTGACCGCCCAGTTACCCATATTGCGCAGGGTGCAGGCGACCACCCGCACGTTCTCGCCCCCGCGCACCATGAAGGCGCTCCCGCGACCGGCCTCCACCAGCAGACCCCGGAAGGTGATATTCGAAGCATCATTGAGCTGGAACAGATCGCGCACGACGGAGACCATCGCCTTGCCGGATGACAGCGGTGCGGGGGGCCAGAAGTAGAGAATTGATGTGTCGCGGTCCAGGTACCACTCGCCCGGGCTGTCCAGTTCCGGCATCACGTTCTCGGCGTAGAACCACTGGCCACGCCTCAGGTTGAAGCTGCGGCCCTCTTTCGGCCCCAGGCTCAGCGTATTGGTGGCCGGGTCGACGGACACCAGCGGGATGCGCTCGTCAGCCCAGTCCCAGACCCAGAACCCGTGGAGCCAGATGCCCTTCTCGTCCACCCACCGGCTTGGGCGCGGGTCGTCGCTGATGAACCGGCCCTCGGGGGTGTTGGCATTGGCCCCGGCCGGCACGCCTTCGGAGTTGAGCACTTCCGCCATGTGCATGTAACCCTCGTTCGGGTAGCGCGAGAGGGTCATCGGCTTGTCGCGGAAGAATAGCTCCAGGCCTGGGTCTGACTGGTATACCCCCGCCCGGTTGATACCCTCAAGGTCGGTGATGCCGAGCGCCCCGAGGTCCGCCTGGAACACCCTCCCCCGAGCCACCGCGGGCAGGCGCTTCAGCGCCGCCGGATCATTCACAAGCCGCCAGCCGCTCACGATTCGGCCGCCGACGATCCGCACTTCCTCGCCCTTGCGTGCCCGGTATTCGACAGGGCTGGACTCAGTGCCGGAATCGGCGGCGGTGAACTCCACCGGCGAGGCGAGTTCGTACGTGCCGCCGGCGATCTCCACCACGATCGGCAACTCCCGCCCGGCCTTGTCAAGCTCCCGCACAGCATCCCGGGCACGCTGGATCGTTGCGAACGGGCTCGCCTCGGTGCCCGGGTTCGCATCGTCTCCGCTGGGCGCCACATGGAAGTCAGCCGGCGCGGCGAGGGCAGCACAGACCAGTAGGAGAATGAGACAGGCCACAGTTGCGACGGTCATCGTGTGCCTCCGGACAACGAAGTTCGCATTCACCGGCTACTTCGGCGCGGCACGGCACGCATCCTCCCCGGCTCACCCGGTCACTGTTTCTCCCGGAACCTTTCCGGGCACGTCCCGGCCTTCCAATGCGGAGCGAAGTCACGGGTCAACTGCATGTAGAACTCGGGCGTGTCGCCCCAGCGGTCGATCAGCGTGCCGTCCTCGTTGAGGAAGTCCCTCGGTTCACTGTACGAGATCGCGCAGCCCTCGTCGTTGTTGTTCCAGCTCTCTACAAGGATGATGCGGCGGCCAAAGTTGGCCGGATCACTCAGGACCTTGCGCCAGCACTGGGTGTATCGGAACTGGTCTTCACCGTACTCGGGGCTAAAATGGAGGGTCACCGGCTTGTTCCCAGTCTGGCGCGGACACCAGTGCCCCGGTCCAAGGGCAATGGCATTGGGGTAGATCTGCGGCCCGGCCATGCCGCCCCACCAGGCCACGTCATAGTCCACCACACCGGCCTGCGAGGTGATATCCGCCCGTCCACCGTCTGGCTGTTCGCCGTTCCAGCCGCCCACGAATTGCGGCCCGTGGACGTGCTGGTTCACGCCGATATATGGTTCTACGCCGAAGGTCTCACGGCAGAGCCTGCGCAGTTCCTGGAAGGTCCAGGCGTTCCACTTGCGCAGCCCGGCATCCACCCAGGTCGGGAACCAGTACTGCACGATCGGCCGCGCCTCACCGTTCACCATGACCCGCGCCAGGGCCCGCAGGGGCAGATTCGGTTCATAGCCGGGCTCGCCGTAGAACTGGCGCAGGAAGGCCCGAGTGGGCTCCCATATCTCGCTGATGCCGTCTTCGGAGGCCTCGGTGCCGTCGCCGTCCTTGGGTGGGTACCACGCGAAAGGCGTCTCCAGGAACATCCCCATGGGCAGGGGCTTCTCGCCCCGCCGATCCATCTCCGCCCACGCGTGCATGAGCGCGTGAAAACACGGTTGCGGGCCGAGGTCCTGGTTGAACCACAGCGAGTGCCAGTCGTCCACCAGCACGAAATCGAACCCGCTCCATTTCATGGCGCGCCATTCCGCCATGAGCCAAAGTGGGAACTGCTCCGGGTCCTTGTACGTTGCCGGCCAGCGCGAGGGATCTGGCGCCTTTCCCTCGGGCCAGTTCGCCGGAGAGTCCAGGCCGAAAATGGATGCGCGCGGGTCGTCCGCCGGAGGGTAGATGGCCTTCCACGTGCCGGACATGCCAAGCTGCCCGCCGGAGGTGACGTTCACATCATCCCACGGCCCTCGCGAGAAGAAGTAGACCGCGAGCATGCGCTCGTCTTCGCCGAAAACGCCTTCAGCACCCGCG
Organism: Armatimonadota bacterium; assembly: GCA_018056145.1. Lineage (GTDB taxonomy): Bacteria > Armatimonadota > Zipacnadia > Zipacnadales > JABUFB01 > JABUFB01. The sequence continues at coordinate 4,838 of JAGPGE010000020.1, read as the reverse complement.
GCGAGCATGGGGGCCAGAACCCACCCAAGCGCCAGCGTCGCGGCCACTATCCGCATGATTCTGCCTCCTTCGCGCTACCTTCGCAGACGGACTTCCTCGCCCTCGAGCAACTCCAGTTCCGCCCACTCTCCATCCCGCGAGTGCCCGGCCAGACTTCCACTTACCGTCATTTCGCCGTCGCTCTCGGGCAGGAAAGCCGCCAGGCGCACCCGCGCCTTCGCATCCGCAGTGGACACCAGCCTAAGCACAGCCTCGTCCCACCACAGAAGCACATTGGCAGCATCTCGCGAGGTGAACTCCAGATCAGGCGACTGGTACCTAACCTCGCCCACGAACAGGGCATTCGGCGCCCGGAACACATACCCGGCACCGATACGGGTGTCCGCGGGATGCAAAACCAGGGATCCCCGGTCACCCCCAGCATCCACGTAGTCCCGGAAGAACCGCAGCGCCGAGACCAGGGGCTTCGGGCGGCCTTCAAAGGTGCCGTCCGACCAGTAGAACCCGAAGCGCCCCTGATCGATGTGCCGGGCCAGATCGTCCTCGGGTATCCACTTGCATTGTTGCCGCGACAGTTCCAGCGGGTGATCCGTGAGCACCCACTTCATGCACCCGGAGAAGTCGTTAGCGTAGGCATACAGCCAGTGCAGGAACTCTCCCACCGCGCTGGTATGAGGGTCGAGGTATCCATCGGGCAGGACCATTCCATTGGTGTAGCCGAACTCGCCGAAGGAGATGGGCCGGTCGGACCAGACCGCGCGCAAGCGATCGAGCGTGGTCAGGTTCCGCTGCACGCCGTCCAGTCCCTTGGGCGCCTGGTAGCCGTGATGCGAGACGAAGTCCAGCCGCTCATTGCAGGGCAGGCAGCCGAACACCGAGTTGTAGCCCACGGTGATGGGGTGCGTCTTGTCCACGGCCCGGATCGCGTCCACCTGCCAGGTGATCCACTCGCGGAAGATGCTGTCCGTTGCGTCCAGCACCGGCCCCCATTCGTCGTTTCGCGGGAGCGGCCCGGTGACGCCCGGGAAGGAGGAGAAGTTTCCCGCGATCTGCAGGCCTGCCCACTGTTCGTACTCACCCCAGCGCTTCCAGAGCGGGTATTTCTCCCCCAAGGTCATCTTCCCGTCACTGATCTCCGCCAACTTGTACGTATACGGCTCATTTTGCAGGTCGTAGCCCAGGAGCATGGGTTCGTACTTGAACGCCTCCGCGCACTCTCTGGCCCGGGCTTCAAGGGCCTCCCGCGTGAGCAGGTCGGTGTGATCCACCACCACGATGAGCAGGTAGATGCCGTACTTCCGGGCGCACTCTTTCAGCGCGGCCAGCTTCGCCGGGTCCTTGTAGAGCACGCTGGCCCCGTATATGCGCATGCAATTGAGGCCGGCGTCGCGCGCTTTGCGGAAATCCTCCTCCAGCCACCGTACCCACGGTCCACCGAAGAACTTGCGGTCGAAGCTGCCGATGTAATTGCAGCCGATCATGAAGAACGGACGGCCGTCCGGACCGATGAACTGCCTGCCATCCGCGCTGAGCGTCAGTGGTCCGGGCGCCGGAGTTGTGAGTTCCAGCGCGGCCTGCTTCATCTCTTCATTGCGCCGGACCGCGTTCTCTTGCGAAGCCTCGCCCCGGTCAGCGAGGTCAGCGAGAAAGCCCCCCAGCCGCAGGAGAAACACGCTGCTACGGTAGAACGCCGGCGTCGTCACTCCTGACAGCAGCCAGCACCCGCCTTTGTACGCGCCGTCGTAGTGCACCAGCTCCGAGAGCGCCCAGCCACGCGTGCGTCGGTGCTGGTCCTGTGCGACCAGCACGGGCTCGAAACGAGAACGGTCCCAGAGGGTATAGCCAACCGCGGAGATGCCCTCGATGCTGATCTCGTGGGGGGAACTCGGAGAGATCTCCACGCCATTCCAGCGGGCGACCCGTACCACATCCCGCAGCGCATGAACCTCGTAGTCATCGAAACACACCGAGTTCGGGGCGGCGAAATCGGCGAGTGTGACGCCCAGATCATTGCGGGCAGTGCCCACCTCATCGATCTCAATGAGGTGATCCCCCGGCGGGTAGTCGATGATCCCGTCCGCCATGCCGAAGGAGACGCGCTTCGCCCGGTCGAGACGGAGCCGATCGCCGGCCTTCCCGCGGTCTGCGGGGGAACCATCCTTGAGGAACCGAAAGCGGTCAGGGCCAAGGGCAACCCGTCGCCATTGCGGGGTCAGGTCCACCGGGCAGACCCAACGCGAACCGTCGGTCTCGTCCACTTCCACCACGAACCGCGGCGTCTTCTCACCACCGCGGGCGTGGAATACCAGCAGGTCGTGTCCGGCAGACGGCGGACCGTCCAGGTATGTGCCGAAGGTGTCCCACTGCCAGCGGCTCAGCCCCTCGATCTCCAGCCGCAGGCACTGACCCGACACACCCGGCGCGGGAACTGCCTGCGACCGATGGACAGCGTTGTTGGTGCCCCGCCGCCAGCCGGACAGATCGCCCTGGTCGAAGCTGAACAAGGACGCCTCAGCAAGCGTTTCGGCCAGCGCTCCTGCGTAGCCGTCGCGGTTTGTCCACTCGCCCCGCACCCGGCAGACCGGGTCCGAGTACGCGTGCCCGCCCAGAAGCACAAGATGACCGCCGGCCTGCAGAAACCGCTCCACATTCGCCGCGGCCTTGCCGGGAAAACGCGGGCTGTTGGTGAGAATGAGAGCGTCGTGAGTCTCGCGGTCGAAGCGCTCATCGGACGCGAGCGAATCAGCATCCAGCCGCGTGACCCGCGCCCCATGACTGGTGATTGAGGCCGCAATCAGCCCAACCAGTTCCCGGTCAAGGCCGGGAATGTCATCGTCCAGGATCGCCACGCGCAGGGAGGACAGGTCCTGTGCGCAAAGCGGCAGGCAGATGGTCATGATCAGCGCACTGAAGAGCGCAAGCGGCAGGGCGAGGCGCCGCGCGTGGCAATGCCGCATGGTTCAAGTCCTCCACGGATGGCGAAGCGGGCCTCACTCCACCGGCGTAAGCAGCACGTAGTCGATCCCAGCCATGTAGTTCACTGGGGCGGCCTTCGGATTGGTGCCCACGCAGCGCAGGCCCACGCGCAGGCCGTCCGCGCTCACAACGAGCTCGCCCAGTTCCAGCTTGAAGGGCCTGAACGGCGGCGGGGTGTACAGGTCGACCGGATCCCCCACGTCCTTGCCGTCGATCATGATCTGGTGGATGCCATAGTCCCAGGATTTCGTAAGCCCCAGCGTCACCGAGTACCGCCCCGCCTTCGCAACAGGGATGTTCACCTCGAGCGTGTCGCCGACTTTGGCGTTCGTCCACCACAGGTGGCTCCCGTTGCTGAAGTCCATGTTCATGCCCTGCACCTGGACCTTGCCGCCGGTGCATCTCAGGGCCTGAAGTGACTCGCCCTCCACCGCGCCTTTCACCCGGAAGGGTTCGGGCAGCGGTCGGATACGCCGGTCCTCGACGGGCACAGGCTTGAAGAAGTCGGTCGCCCCCGCTGCCGAGTACCAGTAGGCGGTGCAGGCATACTCGCGGTCCGCGGCGGCCCACTTCTCGATGTCGAACCGTATTCGCTGCTGGAACGGGATGTCGTCGAGAATGTGGAACCGCGCCACCGCGCTGTACCCGAAGTTGCCCGGACCGGTGCAGACGCTCTGGTTGTGGTAGGCGTGCGCGAACAGTGCGGTGTTGCACCACGCGTACCCGAAGTAGTCCTCGCTGCCGGTGCCAAAGAAGCTAGGGAAGGTGTCGTCGTCCACCCAGACTTTCTCGTCGCCCTCGCCCCACCAGGTCTGGTGGGTGTTGGTGACCGCGAGCATCACGCCCACGAAGCGTCCCGGCCCGGTGGCGTCGAGCACCCGCCAATCTACGAACTGCGGGTCGGCAGGCAGCCATTCATTGCGCCACTTCGCCCGGAAGTACAGGTCTCTTCCCGGGTCGAAATCCGCGCTCCGTGTCCAGATCCTGAACCGCAGCGTCAGCGGCTGCGACCAGTCATTGCGCACCGAGACCCGGCCCTGCTTCGCGAAAGGCATGTACCAGTTGCTGTAGCAGACCCCGTCCTCGCGCATCCCCACGGGCAGGCTCTCATAGGCATTGAAGCCCGGCGCGGAGCCGAAGAAATCACCCAGTGGCGCCCAGACTGAAGGCTCGACATCACCGTCGAACTGCGCGCAGAGAACCGGCTCGCGCATGGCCTCAAACAGGCCGTCTTCCGGCGCCTCCAGGCGCACTTCCATGCGCACGAGCGCCGCCGGGCCGGGCAGGTCAACAAGGGCCGCTTCTGCTCCGGGCGAAATGGTGACCCGGCCCTGTGTGCGCCTGGCGCCGTCCGTGGTGAACCGGTTCGCCGGATGGGCCAGGATCCGCCCCACCTCAGCCATCACCGGGCGCACCCGCGGCAGCAAGTTCATCGAGAAAGGCTCCACCTCGGTGCCCTTCGGGTACGTCCGGTAGCCCACGTGGTAGTAGAACCCGGGCTTGCTGGAGGTGACCTTGCACCTGCGCTGGTAGGGCATGGGGAAATAGAGATTCGCACCCAATGCCCGCCGTCCGCTGAACGGCGCCGGGAAGCACACGAGTCCGGCGGAGGTGAGTTTCAGGAAGTCCTCCTCCAGCGCCGGCGTCTCCAGGTCATCGATGTAGACGCGCAGAGTGCCCGCACCGTCGGGGTTCGCAGACCAAAGGCGCAGGATCGCGCCCGGACCATCCATCTCGGCCATCACGAACTCCGTGCGGCCTGCGTGCTGCTCAGTGCGGATGAACTGCCCCGCGTCGCTGTTCGCGAACCACCCGTCCTTGTCCGGCGCCACGCTTGCACGGTCATAGCTGGACCACTGGTC
>JAGPGE010000530.1 GCA_018056145.1 Armatimonadota bacterium | reverse complement strand
ATGTTACCGGTCCATGGGGTGCCCCTGAGCTGACCGGCCGCATGCAGGTGAAGGACGGGTCAGTGCGGTCGGCGGGCTGGGAGCGGCCCGTGGATGACCTGCAACTCGCCGTCAAGTTTGTGCGCGAGGCCGGGCGGAACCTGGGAATCATCGAGGAGGCGCGCGGGCGCTGGGGCGCGGTGCGCTGGAAGGCAGAGAACGCCTGGGCCTACCTGGATCATCTGGGCATCCGGGAACTCACCCGCAATGAGTACCACATGGACCTGACCATGGCTTCGGACAGGCGCACCACGGTAGGGGGCTTCACTGTGGCGAAAGTGGGCGGGGGACTTTCTCTGCACACTGAGCTCCCACTCGAGGGATTGCCGGCGGAGGGAGAAAGGACCCACCGCCTGACGGCGAACGACCTCACAGCCTGGCTCCCCGACGGAAGCATCCGCTTGTCCGGATCCGCCGGCCTCACCACGTTCTCACCGACCGAGCTTGCCGACAACAGCTACGATCTGAAGGTCACCTTCGACCGGGCCTACCTACAGCGCGGCAGGCAGTTCCGGGGTGTCGTGGATGGGGTGTTGAGCGTTGCGGGCGCCCCGGATGAGCAGGCAAGGCCGGAAACACAGGTCCAGGTGACCGGCGAACTGATGGTGCATCAGGCTGAGGTAGGCCTGGTCATCCCCAAAGCGCCGACCGCCGGCAGAGAGATCCTGAGCCTGTCCCGCCGGTACCCCACCCCGGTTTTCGACGTCAAGGTGAACGCGGGCGAAGCGGTGCGGATCAAGGGTCTGGGCGTTACCATACCGGTAGAACCGTCCACAATCGCCCATCTTACGGGCAGCCTTCACAAGCCGGTGATGGTGGGGAGAATCTCGTCCCCATCGGGCGGCATCCAGGTCCCCGGTGGCGGGATCCAGGTCAACACTGCGAACATCGAGTACGAATTCGGCCCCAAGCCCGGCTATCTTAGCCGCGACCGCCTGCCGCTGGAGCTTCGCGGGCAGATCCGCGCCGAGGCCCGACAGGTGATCACGAACGCCGAGATCCCGGGCTGGGGCGCCGGGGATGTTGAGATCATCATCCTCGTGCACGGGAATTTGCCGGACGACATACGCGTCGATACCCGTTCGGAGCCGCCGCTGAGCGAGCAGCAGATCCTGGCGCTGATTGGTTCGGAGCAGCTCGCAGGTTTGGAAGTAGGCGGCCGGGGTCGGGGATTCGACGAGATCCTCACCGAGCAGGCGCTTAATCTTCTTGCCGCGGGGTTCAGGGCGAGGATATTCGACCCCATTGAGTCTGAACTGCGGCGGATTCTGGGCCTGTCCGAGTTCAACGTTACCTTCGGCTTCGACCAGGCCGTGGACATTCGCCTCGGCAAATACCTGCTGAAGGATCTCCTGGTCTCGTACGAACGCAGTTTCGGCACAGCCGGGATTGACGAGTATGACCTGAGTGTGTCCTACCGCTTGAAAAACCGCCTGCGGGTAGCGTACACTACGGACGAGCGCGGCGATCACCGCATCAAGCTCTCTTACGATATGGACTTCTGACAGCATGCGCGACCGGCTCGGATGGGCCCGGCGCACCCCTGAATGGGTCCCGAGTCCGCGCAACGGACTGCACCCGGCATTGTCCAACGCAGGTGGCGTCGGCGGCACACGATGCCGGGGGAGCCGATCAGGGCGCGGGGTCCCAGCATGAAGCGTTGCCTGCTTTCTCCCGGTCCCGGCCGCGGTCCAGGGATGATCGGACGTCCAGGACTGAGTGGCACCGTGGAACCGACGATTGACGCCGACGATTTCCAGAGAATCGTCGAGGAAAACTATCAGCGCGTGTACAGCGTGATCTTCCGCATGATTGAGGATCGCGAAGAGGCGGAGGATCTGACGCAGGATACCTTCGTAAACGCCTATCGCGCGTTCGACAGCTTCCGCCACGAGAGCCAGGTCTACACGTGGCTGTACCGCATTGCCGTCAACCTTACGAAGAACCGGCTTGACCGCCGGCGCAGGCGTCGCAACTCCGAAGGCCCGTCGCTGGACGAACCGGTGACCATGGAAGACGATGAACTGTCGCGGCAGGTGGAGGACTTTCGGCGTGCGCCGGACAGGTCTGCCGAGAACGCTGAACTTGAGCGCATCCTGTCGGAAGAGGTCACGCGCCTGCGGCCCGAGTACAAGGAAGTCGTGATCCTGCGGGACTACGAGGGCCTTTCATACGAGCAGATCGCCCGCGTGGTGGGCTGCAGCGTCCAGGCGGTGAAGTCGAGGCTGTTTCGAGCGCGCAGCGTTCTGCGGCGCGCCCTTGCGGAGTATCTCGAGATCGAGCCGTAACCGCCCACTGCGGGCACACAGGGACGAACCAATCGCGGGGAGACAACCAATGCGGATTAGAGCAAAGGGGCAGATGCTCGCCACGCTGCTGGCCGCCACGGTCTTCCTGGGCCTGGCCATAACGGCGGGCGCCCAGGGATTGCTGGTGTCCGAGATCAAGGTCGAGGGAGCCGGCTACGTCTCGGCCAGCGTCATCGAGAACGAGATCAAGGGCATTCTCAGCGTGGGGGCCGAGTTGACCCCGGAGAAGATCACCGCGGCGCGCGAGGCCATCGAGCGCCTCGGGTACTATGACAAGGTCGAAGTCTCTCAGCGCGTGCTGGCTGAAGGGCGCGTCCAGGTCATCATCAGTGTGGTTGAGAAGCAGCGCATCGAGAAGATCCTCTTCGTCGGCAATACCGTCCTGAGCGACGACGACCTGCTCGGGGTCATCAACTCAAAGCCCGGCGTCCTGGTAGACCGGCGCCTTGCGGAACGCGATGCCGTGCGGGTTCAGTCGGCGTACACGAAAGCCGGGTATTTCGCCCAGGTTGCCCACGCGAACGTGGACAATTTCGGCGTGCTGACTTTCGTTATCGAGGAAGCCCGGATCGAGGCTATCAAGATCACGGGCCTGAAGCGCACCAAGGAGTGGGTTGTGCGGCGGCAGATCGAGATCAAGCCCGGCGAGTTGTACCAGGAGCGCAAGCTCATCAGCACCGTCCACCGGATCAATGAGCTGCAGCTTTTCAAGAACGTGGAGTTCGAGGCGCACCTAGGCGAGCTTGACCCGATGAACATCACGGTGGAGTTCAAGGTCGAGGAGACCCGTACCGGGCAGGCAGGGCTGGCGCTGGCTTACAGCAGTCTGGACGACCTGGTTCTGATGGTGTCTGTGCAGGAGAACAACTTCCGGGGCCAGGCCGAGCGGGCCTCGGTCAGCCTGGAGATGTTTGGCCGCACCAGCTACGACCTCAGCTACGAAGAGCCCTTTTGGGATGAGAAGGGCACCGCTTTCGAGATCAACCTGTTCGACACCGAGCGCAAGCGCCAGTTCTTCGGCGGCGCCGCCGTCTCAACAGGCAGCGACGAGTTCGAGGAACGCCGCACGGGTGGCAGCATCCGCATATCGCGGGCCCTGGATGAGGCGAATCGCAGGCGGGCCACCGTGCGGTTCCGCAGCGAAGAGGTGTCCAGTTCGTTCTTCCAGGGCGTGAAGTATGTTGGGACGCAGGTGCCTGGCGGAGTCTCACCCGCGCAGACCATTGACGACCTACAGGACGGCGATCTGCGGGACATCGTCGACAATCCGAATCTCGAGCCCGACATCCCCGGCCCCGGCGATATTCTCGGGCCCATCAAAGTGGCTGCTCCCCTGCACCCTGGAGGTCGTCTGGCAAGTGTGACACTGGGTTACAGTTCAGACCTGCGCGACTCGCGCCTGAAGACCACCATGGGGAGTTTCTGGTCGGGTAACGCGGAGTTCGCCGGAAGTTTCCTGGGTGGCGAAGTGAGCTTCACCAAGTTGACTGGCGAATACCGCTACTACCGTCCGGTAGGCAAGAAAAAGGACGTTATCGCGGCCCGGATCATGGCAGGCGCCAGTTTCGGCGATCTGCCCCTGTTCGAGTCATTCACCGCCGGCGGCTCCAACACACTGCGCGGCTATGAGGAAGATAGGTATCGTGGCGAGAACCTGCTTCTGGGCACGGTGGAGTACCGGCGCGCGTTGAACGAGAGCCTGACCCTGGTGGGCTTTGTGGATGTCGGCGACGCGTATGGCGGCAATTTCCCCACCGTGGTTCCCGGCTTCAGCGTTCCCGCGGAGGACCAGAGCTTCGAGCCCCATGTTGGCATCGGCGTAGGGGCGCGCATCGTGACCCCGGTGGGGCCGTTCCGGATCGACATTGGCTGGGGAGAGGACGGGAGTCAGGCTCACGTCAACTTCGGCCACACCTTCTGAGCAGGCGGATCACAGGATCAGAGCGCGGGGGCTTGCATATGCCCCCACAACCCGTGTAGAATTGGGGATGCACCGCAACGGAACCGGATTCCGTTGCGGTGCTGTTATTGCGGGACGGCGCAGGTATCGGCCGCAACAAGACCCCGCCGTATCTGTCTGACTAATCAACGGCCCAAGGGCTGTAGCGCGGTTTGG
>JAGPGE010000529.1:2712-4467 GCA_018056145.1 Armatimonadota bacterium | reverse complement strand
GTGAACTTCAGCGGCGCGCTGACCAGGGAAGCTTCCAGCCCATGACTTCCCCTCTCTTGGGCCCCGCATTGCCGCCTACTTTTCTCCGTCGGTACCTTTAGCTATGGACGCGGGGGTTCAGCCCGCGAGTCTCTGTCGCTGAGCTTCGAACAGGACCACGCCGGCCGCAACCGCCGCATTCAGGCTCTCGGCGCGACCGGACATGGGTATTGTAACCGTGTACGTCGCATCCTGCAAGATGGACTGGGGCAGACCGTGGGCCTCGTTGCCGATCACCAGGGCCACCCGTTTCGGGATGCCCACCTTGCCGACGGCATGCGACCCCTCCAGCGCGGTGGCGTAGACACTCACCTTCTGGTCCCGCGCCCAGCCCGCGACCTGCTCCCACTCTGCCTCGACCACCGGCAGGTGGAATAAGGACCCGGCAGTTGCCCGGACCACTTTCGGCTCGTACGGGTCGGCGCACGAGCCGGTCAGTATCACGCCGACTGCTCCGAAGGCATCGGCCGAACGGATGATAGTCCCCAGGTTCCCCGGGTCCCGCAGGTCGTGCATCACCAGCACCGCGCCGCCGCCTGAGATGTCGATCGCGTCCAGGCCCTGCGGCTCGATCCGCAATACCGCCGCAATGCCCTGGGGGCTGCGGGTGTCGCTGAGCGCCTCGAAGGCCTCGCGGGTGCATTCCAGCACTTCCAGCTTCGCCTGTGATGCCGCGTCCGCAAGCTCATCCCCGAGGGCGTCGCACAGGTCGGGGCACCAGGCGACCCACTCGATGCCCGGGGCATACAGGAGCGCCTCGGCCACGGCGCCCGGGCCTTCCACCAGGTACAGGCCGGCCTCCCTGCGCCCCTTCGGGGAATGGAGTGATCGGGCCAGCTTGATCTTCGGGTTGCGCGGGCTGTCGATGCGCACGACCGGGCTCACTTCCCCTCGCGCCCTGTGGCGGTTCCCGGACTGGAGTTACAAGAGCGGCCGCCTGCGATTCCACAGGCGGCCGCGGCATGCGCGTTGGCGATGGTTGCTCAGGCCAGCGCGGCCTTGACCTTCTCGACGACAGCCGCAAACGCCTGTGGATCATCGTAGGCAAGCTGCGCCAGCATCTTGCGGTTCAGGACGATGTTCGCCTTCTTCAGTCCGTTGGCGAAAGTGCTGTAGTTCATCCCGTGGGCGCGCACCGCCGCGTTGATGCGGGCGATCCACAGACCCCGGATCTGGCGCTTGCGCACGCGGCGGTCACGGTACGCGTAATTGCGGCCCCGCATCACCGTTTCCTTCGCGGTCTTGAACAGTGTCCGGCGGCCGCCCACAGAACCCTTGGCGGCTTTCAGAATCTTCTTGCGGCGACGGCGGGCGACGAAACCCCTCTTGACTCTGGGCATGGGTAAGGCTTCCTTTCAGGTGGAAGATGCGTGTTGAATGCGAGATCAAAGCTCACGACTTGCGGCCCAGTACTACCTTTACTTCCGCTTCTTCCAGTACGGGACCATGACTTTGACCTGCTTCGCATCTCCCTCGGTCAGCTCGCCGTCCAGAGCCTGAGCGCGGGCGAGGCGCCTGGAGCTTCGGGAAAGCGCGTCATTCGTGCTCTGGTTGCACCGCTTGTGCATGACCTTACCGGTCGCGGTGAACTGGAAACGTTTTGCCGCCGCTTTCTTGGTCTTCATCTTGTTCTTTGCCACTGGTTTCCTCTCCTTGGGCCTGCGCGATCAGCGTGAACAACCGGGACCGGCAGGCAGCGCGGACATCCAATTCCGC
>JAGPGE010000529.1:0-2612 GCA_018056145.1 Armatimonadota bacterium | reverse complement strand
TCGAGGTCCTCGACGCCCTCTTCATCCAGCGCGGGTTCGGGCTGCCCGGCCTCTTCCATCTTCTTCAGGATCGCTTCGAGATCCGGCCTGGGTTCGAGGATCATCGTCATGCGCCGGCCTTCCATCCTCGGCGGTTGATCGACCTGAGCGATATCCTTGCAGCCCTCAATGAACACCTCAAGCTGGTGTTGGCCGATTTCCTTGTGTCGCAGTTCGGGCCCGCGGAAGATCACGTTGAACTTGACCTTGTTGCCTTTGACCAGGAACTTGCGCGCGTTCTTCATCTTGAAGGTCAGGTCGTGGCCGCCCGTGTTGGGCCGCACCCGGACCATCTTGACCTCGGTCTGTTTCTGCTTGCGTTGAGCTTCCTTGGCCTTCTTGCGCGCATCATACCGGAACTTACCGTAGTCCATGATACGGCAGACCGGGGGTTTGGCATTGGGTGCTACTTCGATGAGGTCGAGCTCGCGCTCCTCCGCCTTGCGCCGGGCGTCTTCAACGCTCATGATCCCCAACTGCTCGCCACCCTCATCGATCACTCGCACCTGCCTGGCGCGTATCCTCTCATTCACCCGATAGGCCCGTGGATCTATGTCTTTTCACCCCTTGGTGTACTGCTGCAGAGGTCCCTAGACCCCTTGTGTCAGCGCGTGAAGGATAGCAAATGACATACCTGGTGTCAAGAAAGTGCGGCATGGCAGGGGGCTGCAGAGATGCAGGTCACACCGGCCCTGTTGTCGAAATCCTTGCGGGCGGCGCAACCGATGCGTCCCCGTCGTGTTTACCTGCATGGCGGAGATAACCGATGCATCTGAAGACGGGTTTCACCTGGCGGGCCGTGGTCGTTGGCGTCGCGGCCTGCATCTTCATCGCCGACTGGAGCCAGTACTCCGAACTCATCATCCACGGGACTCAGATCTCCCTCACGTACCCGCCAATCGGCGGCTTCATTGTCTTTCTCGGCCTGTACGCCTTCTTCAATGTGATCCTCAAGGCCCTGCGCCGCTCCTGGGCGCTCAGCCAGCCCGAGTGGCTCGTGGTCTTCACCATGATTGTGCTGGCATCAGGGATCGCCTCCATCGATCTTGCCCAAAAGCTCATCCCGATGATCGCCGGGCCCCAGTACTACTGCACCGACGAGAAGGCCTACTCGGAACCCTTCCTCAGCACAATCCCCGAGTGGATGTCCCCCACCGACCCGCATGTGGTCAAAGGGCTGTTTGAGGGCTGGGGCTACGGCGTCCCCTGGCGAAAATGGCTGGTTCCCCTGGGCGCATGGACCGCGTTCACGCTGGCGAGTTACGTGCTCATGCAGAGCCTCATCGCCATCTTTCGGCGCCAGTGGGTGGAGAACGAGCGCCTTCTGTTCCCTCTCGCAGCCGTGCCTTTCGCGATCATCGAGGAACCGAGGGCAGGGCGCTTCCTCAACACCTTCTTCCGCAACCCCATCATGTGGATCGGTCTGGTCGGCGCCTTCATGCTCCATTTCTACAATGGCCTGCACGCCTACTTCGCAACACTCCCGGAGATCGAAGTCGCGACCCTCATGGGCAAGCCCCAGCCCACCTATAGCTGGGGTCGGCCCTGGAACGCTATCGGTACCGTGTACTTCGCCTTCCACCCGATCATCATCGGCCTGAGCTTCCTGCTCACCCGCGAGGTATCATTCAGCCTCTGGGCCTTCTACTGGATCGCGCGGGCCGAAGCGGTTCTCGGCTACTCCCTGGGTCTCGACGGCATGAGTATCGCGGCCGGCGGCGACCGCTTCCCCTTCCCCGGACACCAGACCGCCGGCGCGTACCTCGCGCTGGCCGGCGTGAGCATCTGGCTGGCCCGGCGTCCCCTGTGGGAGATTCTGCGGCGGGGCTTGACTCTCCAGCCCGGCGACGATGCCGGTGAGCCCATGTCCCACCGCGGGGCCGTCTGGGCCGGGCTGATCTCCTTCACGTTCATGGTGGGCTGGTGCGTCTATGCGGGGATGGCGGCCTGGGTTGCGGTGCTGGTACTGATCATCGCCTTCGGTTACACGCTGGCGATGACGCGGCTCGTCTCGGAGGCCGGCATGCCCTGGATGGCCGAGCCGGACTGGCGCGCCCACGACATCATCCGGGCGCTGGCGCCTTTCAACGCGCTCCCCCAGACTACCTGGAGCGCTGTGACCATGCTCATGGCCTTCACCCATGACATGCGGGTCTCCCCCATGCCCCGGGTCATGCAGTCCATGAAGATCGCCGACCAGTCCGGCATCGACACGCGACAACTCACGTGGGCGCTGCTCATCGCCGCGGGTATCACCATACCGGTGTCCTACTGGTCGCTTCTGGAGGCCGGCTACACCCACGGCGGCGTCGCCATCAACGTCTACCGGTTCGTCAGTCTGGCGCGGGCGCCGGACCAGTTCATGAACCAGCTGACCGCGGGGCTCGTGAAACACACAGACTGGCTGAGCATGGGATTGGTGGGCTATGGCGCGGCGAAACTGATTGCGCTCAGCTTCCTGAGGATGAACTACCTCTGGTGGCCCTTACACCCGGTGGGCTATGCCATGAGCTACATCGTCTATCTTCCCCGAGAGTGGCTGTCCGTCTGCATCGGGTGGCTCTGCCAGACCC
>JAGPGE010000528.1 GCA_018056145.1 Armatimonadota bacterium | reverse complement strand
GTAGACCGCGAAGTCGGCGCTGATGCCGTCAACGCCGGCCTCCAGGGCCTCGCGGAAGATGGCGAGTTTGAAGTCCCGGACCTCCTTGTGCTTGAAGGCCAAAAGCACCGACTTCCCGATGCGGTACTCGGGGTGCTCCTTGTTGAGCTTGCCCACGAGCGAGACCCACATCCAGTTGTCCGGGTCAGCGGGCCCGTACTCGTGGTTCATCTCCAGGCGCGCTAGGATTTTGATGCCTAGTTCGTGGGATCGCTCCACCGCCACGCGCAGGGGGCCGGGGCCCTCCTTGACAAGCGCCATCACGTTCTCGTGGACCCACAGGTCGCCTTCGCGCAAGAGGCCGCGCTCGCGTTCGCTCAGGCCCTCGCCGAAGATCTCGCCCACCTTCGTCTCGTAGCAGAAGACGCTGCCCGGCCCCAGGCCCCAGACGAGAGTGCTCGCGTTGGTTCCCGCCAGCGGGTCGATGTACCGCTCCTGCAGCTCCTTGCGGTCCATGGTCGGCTCTTTGTAGAAGATGCTGAACCCGTCATGACGGTACGCAATGTCGATCTTCCGTAAGGGTCTCTCTCCCCACTGCGCGCGGTACCCTTCTGGTACCAGCCCAAGCGCTTTGCGCGCCGTCGCCACGTACCGCGGGTTGATCTCCATCAGCCCGTCCGCTTCAGCCTGCGCGTGGCTGAGTTGTCCATACCGGTAGCGTCCGGCGTCTGCCAGGCTGTAGTTCTGGAAGCCGTTGATCTCGCGCGGCTCGAAGTACATGTTCTCGCATTTCCAGGCCCGCGGGGACCAACTCCACTGGTCGCTGACCTCCGCCTTCACCGCCTCGCTCTGGGCGCGGATAATGGACGGATCGCGCCACAGTTCGCGCACCGAAGCCGGCGTCCCGTCGGCCTTCAGGAAGTACATGCCGCAGCGCGGGTCGATGTACGCCCATTGGCCGTCTGCGAGTATCTCCGTGGTGATGTGCCCGCCCAGGACGTGCATCACCAGCCGCCCGGGCATTCCGGCCACTTCGCACAGCGCCACCATGAGGCGGCTTAGGGTCTCGCAGAGGATCTCCGGCTTGGCGATCATCTGCTCCTCCGTCCCACCGTAGACGTACTGTGAGAACGGTCGGTCCGATGCGCTCTTGTGCAGGTCGCGGCAAAAACGCATGATCGCAAGGGCGCGCTGAAAGTCGGTTGCGCAGCCTTCAGTCACCCGCGTCACGACCTGTTCCAGCTCGGGCCGCGAGCCCCGCTGGTACCGCACCTTCGTCGGGGTGAAGTCGCCGTACAAAAGCGCCTCGGTCTGTGGGCACAGGACCACCAGTTCCTGGCGCAGTTGGAACTCTACATTGTCGCCGTAATTGATGCCCAGTTGCTCGTAGTTCAGCAGGTACGCCGCCGCACGGTCCTCTCCAACGATGCGGTCCGCCGCGGCCTTTCCAGTGTACGGCGCGAGTTCGTTCAGCGTGCTGACCGTCTCGCCGCGATACAGGCCGCGCTGGGTCTCCCGCCACGGGTCCTTCGCGTCATTTGCCAGCGTCATTGCCGCGCAAAGGACCAGGCCGAAGACGATCTGCCACACTGTCAGCTCAACCATTGTGCCTCCCGTTGCGATGCAGTGACCGGAGCGGGGACTGGCATACCGTTTCGCGCCGTCTGCGGAACGGGTGCCTGTGCTCGCCTCGGTACTCAGAACGCTATCGCAAACCCGGCCATGCCCGGGTGCTTCAGCAGGTCGCGATCCTTGTCCGAGTAGATGTTTGAATGCATCAGATAAAGGCCCACCCCGGCCTCTTCGCACGGTGGCCCGAACCACTGACCC
The DNA here is from genome assembly GCA_018056145.1 of Armatimonadota bacterium. GTDB lineage: Bacteria > Armatimonadota > Zipacnadia > Zipacnadales > JABUFB01 > JABUFB01. The sequence continues at coordinate 2,663 of JAGPGE010000528.1, read as the reverse complement.
AGGTCGTACTCGAGTTCGCGCATGCCCACATTGTCCTGCTGGCTCTGCACGTACCCAGGCAGGTTCATTGTGTTGGGGTAATGCCACCCGCCGCTGATGGTCCCCAGCACGATCCCATCCACCAGTTTCTCCTGCACCCACGTCCGCCAGTCCAGCCGCATGTTCCCGTACGGCGGGCCGATGTAGTCCGACCGCGGGATGCCCACGATGATCTCCTTGCCCGGCAGGCCGCGGCGGAAGTCCCGCATCAGTTCGGTCAGGTACTCGCCCTGCAGGTCCCACCACTGCGACTTGCTGAAGTCCTCGGTGCGGATGTCCACCCCGTGCCGGCGCTTGAACTCTTCCGCGATGGGCTGGTTGTAGCCGAACTGGTCGGCGAATTCCGCCGGGTATGAATGGGTCCGCGTGCAGATGTAGGCACCGTCGAAGGCCCGGTCCGCAAGCAGCTTCTGGAAAATCCCCACGATATACTTGCGTGCTTCGGGGTAGGCATAGCAAAGCACGCCCCACTGCCGCTTGCTCCCGTCCCGGCTTTCCACGAGGTACTCGGGGTGGTCGATCGTGAACTTGGACTGCCAGAAGTACGGCGTAGTGCCGCCGTAGAGAACGGAAGTCGGGCTGCCTTCGTCGAAAATCGTGCTCCAGGCGTAGACCTTGATCCCCGCTTCGTGACACTGGCGGATGACCTCCGAGTGGATGTCACCCTCCACTGCTCGGATCGCCTTGATGTACCAGTGGTTCTCGTCCATGCGCTTCTCGTACAATTCCATGATGAGCAGCGACGAGCAGCGGAAGAGCACCCTCTTGACGCCCTTCCGCTTGCACTCCGCGATGAGCGGCGCCACGTGCTCGATGCGGTTCAGCTTCCGCCATCCCTGGCCAACCGCGATCTGGTCGCCCCAGCTCACGATCATGCAGTTGTCCATGCCCTCGGTGTTCAGCTCGAACCGGTCGTCATCGGGCAGCAGGGTTACCCTCGGCCGAGCAATCGCGCCCTTCATCCACTGCTCATAACGCTTGCCGTCTTCGGGGTCGGTCCAGTCGTAGCGCCCGAACCACAGTTCGCCCCCACCCTGGCTCAGCAGGCCCCGGCCGGTCATCCCCGCCACGCTTTTCCCGTTGAGGTACAGCAGGCAGATGTCATCCGCCCGGTATTCCACCGCGATGTCATTCCAGACTCCGGGCAGCAGCATCTCCTCGCAGGACAGGATGACTCTGCCCTTGTCGGTGAAGAACAGGAACCACGGTTTTCCGTGCCCGCTGATGTAGATCATGAAGCTGCCGGGCAGGGCAATGGGGATCGAGCTTGCGCGGAGCTGATCCAGGCGCACTTTCACATCGATCCGCACGTTGCGCAGACGCTCCCAGTCTCCGGGCGTCTTGCAGTGAGCGTAGCTTCCCGCCTCCCCATCCAGTTCCAGCACGGGGGCCTTGAGGACGCTGTCCTCCGCGATCCGCGCGCCCTGTTCCAGGGTGACTTCCAGGTCCGGGCCTCCCGCGCCACCGGGGAGGATGCCGGTCTGCGCCCAGACCGCCGCGGGCAATATCGCGACCAGCAGTACATAGTGCGGGCCCAGTCTCGCCTTCATCGTCTCAGTCTCCCGGATATCGAGACAGCACCGCCGCAGCGGCCAGGCTGAACAAGAGAGCCGCGATCAACGCTGCTGTGAACCCGCCCTGCTCCGTGGCGGTCTCGCCGAATGTGCCCAGAAGCAGCCCCGCGATGCCCGGGCCAATTCCCGCCCCGGCTTTCACGATGAGCCCCTGGACTCCGAAATACATGGCCTCCCGGCGCTGTCCGGTCTGCTCCTCATCCCGGTCGATGATGTCCGCCAGGATCGCGTTTGGCAGCGAGAAGAGTGTGGCCACCGGCGGGCCGGCCAGGAGCATCACCACAAGCGCCTGGGCGATCGGCGACAGGAACGCCGGCCCGGCCCCGATGAACATGAGGGGCACCATTAGCAGCCCGAACCAGACCATCCCCGCCCGAAGGATCTTCTTCTTGCCGAACCGCGCGGTGAGTTTTGGCACCAGCGGGAACATGCCCACGGCTGCGACCATGGACGACGCGACGATGAGGCCCTGCACGGTCTCCGACACTTCGGCGCGGATTTCCACCAGCTTCGGCACCGCCGCGAGCACGATCCACAGCGCCTCCCAGAAGAGCAACTGGGAGATCACGTACGGGACGAAATGCCGGTTGCGGATGGTGGCGATCATCGCCTGCCCGAAGGGCATCCCGGCGGGCTCATGGGTGACGGCGCGCTCCTTCACCAGCAACGGCGCCCAGGACGCCAGCAGGATCAGCGGGGCCATGCACAGGACCATGCCCCGGTACCCGAACTGATCAATCAGAACCCCCGCGCCGGCCAGGGCGATGAGCGAGCCCAGCACATTGAAGGCGCCCTGCCAGGTGGTCAGCTTCACACGCCCCACCAGGCTTGTTGTGATCTCGGGCAGCATCGCCAGGTAGGGGCAGGCCACGATGGTGAAGCAGACGAAAGTCAGTGCGGCCATGACACCCAGGTAGATTCCGTTGGCCACCGATTCCCCCGGGGTCGGCGGGCGCCACAAGAGTACGGTCGTGACCGCCAGTAAAGGGCCGCCTACCAGCAAATACGGCTTGCGCCGGCCCCAGCGGGTTCGGGTGCGGTCGCTCAGGT
>JAGPGE010000527.1 GCA_018056145.1 Armatimonadota bacterium | reverse complement strand
GTACGACACATCCGGGGCCCTTCAGCGGCTACTGGATGTGATCGCGAGCCACCCTGATGCTGCCCGCGCCCGGCTTCTGGCCGGAAAGATCCTGGCGCAACGTGGACAGTCAGCGCAGGCGAGGGAGCACTGGCTGGCATTCACCCGCCTTGAGCCCTGCCGGCCCGAAACGTGGGTCCTGCGAAACAGCCTCTATCCGCTATACGAGAGCGCCCTGGAGATCCGTGGCAGTTACTTCCTCTTCTCACCCGACGGAACGCAGATCGCCTACGTCGGCGCCGGCGCCACCGCGAACAAGCAGCTCCTTGTCTGCTCGGCCACGGCTCCCCAGGATGCCCGACCACTGCTCACCGTGGACGGTTACCCGTCCGGTATCGGCTGGTCACCGGACGGAAAGCGCCTGGCACTGCGGTCGTACCACGAGGTGGAAAGGGACGGGAGGAAGAGCTGGGAGTACGAGCTTCGCACCGTCAACGCTGACGGCACCGATGTGCGGCTCGTCCACTCCGGACAATACGTGGGCATCCCGTGCTGGCATCCTGACGGGAAGCGCCTGTGTTTTGACGGGTACGTTCCCCGCAAGGGTCGCGGCATTCTGATCGCCGAAGACGCAGTGAACGCGCCGCAGGAGGTGCTGGTCTCCCCTCCCTCTGGTCACAGTTTCCAGCACATCGCATGGAGCCCAACAGGGGGTGGCTTCGTCACGCTCTCTGTCACCTACACGCCCGAGCGCCTGTGGCGGCTCTCATTCCACCCCGCCGACAAGCCCGACAAGGCCCGGGTGCTCGTGGAGGACCCGGGGATCATCTACTACCCCAGCTTCATGCCGGACGGCCAGTCGATTCTGTTCCTCATGCCCAATGCCCGCAAGACCTACGACGTGTACGCCACGCCGGTTGACGGCTCTCTGCCGCGCCCCGCGTGTGCATTCAAGGGGACGTACTACGCTTCCCCTCCCTCTGCTCGTCCGGATGCCCGGCGCATATTAGTCTATTCAGCCTCCGGGGCGACGCTGGTCACGGTCTCCGGACTGAACTGATCGCGGCTCGTCCGGCCCGGCAGTGCGCAGAGGAATCCCGAGCCGTCCCGTCGAAACGCATCCGGCTCCGACGCAGCGCGGCATCATTCGTGCACCGGAGCCCACTCCAGACCCAACGCGAGGTGCCTCATGTCCGTTCGCGCCTGGCAGAACAAGATCGGCATCCCCACCTACCCTCTTGGCCCTGAGGATCCGAACCCGCCCTTTCAGCGGCAGAACAGCTCCTGGGCGGTCTACCCGTACCCGCTCCAGGATGATGTGCTGGAGGGTCCGCCAACGGTCCGCAAATGGGTGGCGCTGCACCTGGAGAACGAGTTCCTGCACTGCATTGTTCTACCCGAACTGGGCGGGCATCTGTACTCGCTGTACGACAAAGTCTGCAAGCGCGAGGTCTTCTACCGCAACAATGTAATCAAGTACGGTCTCGTGGCCACCCGCGGCGCGTGGATCTCGGGCGGCATCGAGTTCAACTTCCCCATGGGGCACACCTACACCACCGTGGATCCGGTCAGTTGGGAACTGGAACAGACCGACGACGTCGCGCGCCTCCTCATCGGCAACACCTGCCGCGTGAGCCGGATGCAGTGGTCCGTGGAACTCTTCCTTTGGGGGGGCGAACGCGCGTTGCACGAGATCGTCACGCTCCGCAACCCCATGCCCTACAAGCAGCGTCACTGGTTCTGGAACAACGCCGCCGTGCCGGCCAGGGATGACCTGCGGCTGGTGTACCCGGCGCGCAAGGCCCGTGTCTCTTGCGGCATTGTGGATTACCCGGTCATGGCCGATGGCACCGATATCTCTCGCTACACCGCCCACGACCACGCCGACGACATCTTCACTCTCGGCGTTCGCGAGGACTTCTTCGGCTGCCACTACGATGGTATCGACTTCGGCATGGTGCATGTGGCCGACCATCACGACATGCAGGGAAAGAAGTACTTCACCTGGGGCACCGCTGACGATGGCATGATCTGGGTGGACCTGCTCACCGACGAGGATGGCCAGTACGTTGAGATCCAGTCGGGTCGCTACGAGACCCAGAGCATCTGGGAGTTCCTCCAACCCTCCGAGTTCGTGCAACTCGAGAGCACCTGGATGCCGGAACACGGTATGGGCGGCTGGGTCTGGGCTAACGATGAGGGGATACTGAACTTCCAGATCGCTGACGAGGGAATCCGCCTGGGTGCGCTGACGACACGCGAACTGGAGGGTGCGGTCCTGCAGTTGTCTCTGGACGGAGAGCGAGTCTGGAGCTCCGAAATCATGGTGGGCCCCAAAGACCCATACCGTGCTACCGTCCCCCTGCCTTCCGCCGCCGGTCCCGACAGTCGCTACGTGCTCGAGCTCATTGACTCCGAGGACGACTTCACCCTCGTCCGTTACGAGCACCCACCCTGGCACATGCGCCAGCCGAAAGTTGCGGAGACCGGGGAGGACCAGCCCCGGCAGCGTCCGTCCGAGGATCAGGCGACTTGCGAGGAACTGTGCGTCCTCGCAAGTTCAGCCCTCAAGCGCCTGGAGCACTCCCGCGCACGTGATCTCTTCACACGTGCCCTGAGTATGGACCCCGGCTTCTCTCAGGCGCACATTGGACTGGGGCTTCTCGACATCCGTTCCGGTAAGTACGAAGACGCGATAGCCCACCTCGAGGAGGCCACCTTCCGCAACCCCGATTGCGCCGAGGGTTGGCATCTTCTCGGGGTCGCCCGCCGGGGCGCCGGCGACCTTCTCGGCGCCGAGGACGCCATCGCGCAGTCCATGCGCACCGCAGAAGGCCGTGACTACTCGCTTCAGACCTTTCACGGCCTGGAGGCCGAACGTAAGGACCCCGGTGACCTCCTCCCCCGCGGGGCGTTACCGGCCCATATCCGGATGGAGATGTCGGGCATGCGACCGCAACTGTACGGTGGGAACCTTTCTGAGGCTCAGGCCCTCAAGGCCTTCATCCATCGCTGCCGGGGTGACGTGGAGCTTTGGCTGGAGGAGGCATTCCCCTGCGGTCTGGCAGTCGCGGTGCGGATCCTGGAACTCGCCCTTGAGCATTGCCCCGGTGCCGCCGACTACCCCATGGTCCACTATGCGATGGCCCGGTGGTACGAGCGGCTTGGTCATCCCGAACTGGCAGAGAAGTCCTTCGCACGCGCCGCGGCCTGCCCGGTGGACTTCTGCTTCCCCAGCCGCCTGGAAGAGCTGCCGATCCTCGCTCGCGCGGTTGAGAACGATCCTTCTGACTGGAAAGCCCGCTATCTCTACGGGAACCTGCTCGCGTCCCTCGACCGCGGCGAGGAGGCCATGGCCCAGTGGCGCGCAGCCCTGGAAATCGATGATTCCTTCGCCGTTCTTCACCGCAACCTGGCCTACGGCTGCCTCGCCTGGGAAGACGACGCGCAGGCGTCGGCGCAGCATTACCGTGACGCCATCGCCCGCAATCCCCAGGACTACCGCTACTATCTGGACCTAATCAGGGTATTAGAGGAGAAACTGGGCGCGAGCAACGGCGAACTCCTGCAAGTGCTGACTGAGACGCCGCCCGAGGTCCGGAGCAAGTGGCAGATCGCTGGGCGCGAGGCCGAGCTTCTCGTCCGCCTGGAACGGTTCGACGAGGCTCTCGCGCTGCTCACCTCCCACCGGTACTTCCCGTGGGAAGGCGCCCATCACATGCGCGGCCTGTGGGTCGACTGCCTCACCGGCCGCGCCGGCAAGCGGGCCGAATCGGGAGACCACAAGGCCGCCCTCACCGATCTCGAACTCGCGCTGACGTATCCGCGCAATCTCGGCGTGGGCAAGCGCTCCCGCGACTCCGACGCCCGTCTCTACTGGCTGGCCGCGGAACAGGCAGGGGCCGTCGGGAATGCAGAACGCCGCTCCCAACTGCTGGAGGCTGCCGTCGCTGAGCCCCGCGGACACAACCGCGACGCCGACTGGTGGCAGCTTCTAGCATTGCGCGAGCTTGGGCGCACTGAGGAGGCATCCACGCTTGAGGCCGAACTGCGCGCCTGGGCCGAAGAGCACAGAGATCACCCCCGCGCGGGCGCGACTGCGAAGATGGTTCTGGATCGGCTGGCGGGGTAATCAGACGTCACAATGATGCCATGCGGAGTCGAGAACGGGAGGCAGCGAGTATGACTGGCAACACCGTGAAGATCGCCCAGGTGGGCTACGGGATGTTCGGCAGCGATGTGGTCGCCGGCTCCATGTGGGACCTGCAACGGAACGGCATCTCGCCGTATCTCGACCGGATCGGCCTGGACGACCGCGCGGTCGATTACCAGGACCTGCGTTTCGAGATGGTCGCCATCGGCACGCGCTCGGAGAAGTCCGCGCGCAAAGGCTGCAGCCTCAACTGGAAGAACGCGGGCATCAAGCCGGCAGCATACCATGGTGACGCTCCGTGGGAGCAGATCATCGCCGACCACCCGGATCTCGATGTCCTCGTAGTGGCCACTCC
>JAGPGE010000526.1 GCA_018056145.1 Armatimonadota bacterium | reverse complement strand
CCCTCCAAGCCCATGTGGCACAGGTCGGGATACGCGCCGATGACGGTGCCCTCGTACGGCTCGATGAGGCTCCAGACCACCGCTGACATGGCGCTCAGGAAATCACCGGAATGCACGTGGATGTTGGCGCTCACGCCGTATTTCATGGCCAGCTTGCTGATGCCCACCAGGGACATGCGCGCTTCCTCGATTTTCTGACGCATCGTGCCGAACTCGCGTACCTGCCAGTAGCCGAGCTTCAGGCGCGGAATGCCGTTTGCCGCCGCCGCACGGAAGATCGGTTCCGCAGTGGGGTCGTCCGCGCTTGTTATGCTCGTGGTGATCATCGGTACGCTGAGGCCCCTGTCGGCGAGGGCGCAGACCGCCGGCTCCAGGTCTTTCTCCACGCTCTCGGGTGAAACGTGCCCACCCTCGCGCACGGTCAGGTCGACGCCTTCGAAGCCGAGGTCCTTGATGATGTCGCCGGCCTCGGCGACGGGGAACTCCTGGAGCATCTTCGAGAACATGATGAGTTGCATTGGAGCCTCCGGGAATGAAGGGATCGGGCCGGTAGCCCGGGTCAGCCGCCCCTTGTGAACCACTGGTAGCCGATCTCGGGGTCATCCCAGGGCCGGCGGAGTTCATCGGGACTGGCGTAGACATAGTGCTCGGTGGGCACGTTGAGGACCAGGGCCATTTCGCTGCCCAGGCATACCCAGCCATGCCATACGCCGGGGGGTATCTGGATGAGGGTGCGGTTCAGTTCCCCAATGACGAAGGAGTTGGTTTCGCCGCGCGTGGGCGAGGCCTCGCGGCCATCCCAGAGGGCGACCTTCACATTGCCCTTCACGCAGCAGAAGGAGTCGGTCTGCTTCGCGTGAGCATGCCAGGCCTTGACGATGCCCGGGTACGTGGCGGAGATGTAGCATTGCCCGAACCCGAGGAAGAGCTCGTCATCGTCGCGGAGCACCTCCATGAGGTATCCGCGGTCGTCGGGGATGAGCTTCAGCGGCTTGGTGCGGACGCCATCAATCATCGTCCGGGTTCCCTCCCAGTGACGGGGACAACGACGCAATGGCCGGCGACGATCCGCCACCGGCCGCCGCGGTCCGGCTCAGATACCCGGCATGACCAGGCCGATTGCGTGCAGCTTCGTCTGTTCGGCGGCAACCGCCTGAACGGCCTCAGCGCTGAGTCCCGCGATCTGCGCGATGAGAGGGTCCTCGAGACCAACCTCACCGGTCACGAGATAGCGACGGTTGAGCGTGGCGGCGGCGATCCGGGGCTCGTCCATCCCGAGAATGCGGAGGTTGATGGCCCGTGTCTTTGCCCGGGCGAGCTCCTCGTCTGCCAGAGGCTTCTCACCAAGCCCCGCCAGCTTGCCTAAGAGAAGCCGTCGCGCTTCCTCGACGGAGGTCGGCATGACGCCGACGATGATCGCGAGGGACGGTGTGTGCGACACGGACACCGGGAGCACACCCGAGGGCGCCTTCGGGCCGGATCCTTCGGACCGTTCCAGGTTCGCGATTCCTTCGTCCTCGGCCAGAGATCCACCGGGGCCGGAGAGGGCGGCGTTCAGGATCAGCCCGGCCGCATACCCTTCCGTCCCGACCGGGGGAAGCGGGATGCCCACGACAAGCACCGCCATCCGGAGCGCGGCGCTCTCACCCACCTGGACCCGTGTGCGCGGCTGCTTTTGAACCACAGGCGCAGCCGGCGCCACCTTCCGGGATTCGAATGCGCCGAAGGCCGCGGTGGCGAGGTCGATGACGTCGCGCGCCGGAACGGGGCCGACCACACAGAGGCTGGCCAGATTGGGCACATAGTAGCTGCGGTAGAAGGACTTTACGTCAGCAAGGGTGATCCCCTCGAGGGTCTCCTTGGTCCCGAAGACGGGCTGCGTGTGCGGACCGTCGCCAAGGAGCGCGTGGGTGAATAGCCGGTACGCCTCGATGTAGTCGTCCGCGCCCGATTCAGGACCCGTGCCGAATGGGGAGTTGGCCTTCTGCAGCACAATCTCGCGCGCACTCACCACGTCATCCTGGGTCCAGTCGGCGGCAAACACCGCGGGGGCCAGGAACTCCAGAAGCGACTTCAGTTGCGCCGATGTCACCGACGCGGTGAACTCCACGCAGTCGTCCTGGGTCTCCACGCTGAACCCCGCGCCCTGGGTACCTTCCTGGCGCAGGCTGGCCAGGCTCTCGGTAGTGTTCATTTGCGCACGGATCCGTGAGAGGATGATCTGCTGGGTCAGGGCGCGCAGACCGGCTTTCCCCGGGGGCACCCGTTCCGGGCCGATGCTCAGGGCAAGATGGACCCCGCAGACATCACTGGCGCCGCTTTCAAAGACCAGCACGTTCATGCCGTTAGGCAGCGCCAACTGGTCGGATGAGGCAACGGAGGCGATGATCAGGCAGAGTGTTGCGGCTGCCAGAGCGAGAGGTAGTTTCATTGGATCAGGCGGGCCTCCCAGACGGGGCCCGAGGCGGACTTGGGCCGAATGATCACCAGCGAGTAGTTCTCGAGCCCCAGGTACTGCCTGGCAACCCTCTGGACGTCTTCGGGCGTGAGGGCTTCGAGAGTGCTGATGTAGTCAATGGCGAACCGGTAGCTGTCGATGGCCTCGTAGAAGCCCATTGAACTGACCTGGTTCTCATAGGTGGCATTGTCAAATGAGTAGCCGGCGCGGATCACGGCCTTCACTCCCGCCAGCTCCTCGGGCGTGAGCAGTGTGTTGTGCAGCTTCTCGATCTCCGCAAGGATGGTCTCACGGGTCTCAAGCTCCATCTGCGGCTTCGTCACGCAGGTGACCAGAAACAGGCCGGGATCGCGCTTGGTGATGAACTCTACTTCCGGAACCGCCCCGATTTCCTCCTGGCTCGCGAACGCCTGCATGAGCCGGGCCTGCTGGCCCTCAATGAGCAGGGCGTAGATCAGGTCCAGTGCGCAGACGTCGGGCTTGTTCGCGATGCCCGCCGCATGCCAGCCGAAGGACACCAGGGTGTTGCGGGTATTAGCCTTCTCCAGCCGCATACGCGTGTCGGTCTGGATCGGCTCCGGATCGGGCTCCTTGAGTGCAGTGGTTCCCCGAGGGTACTTGCCGAACAGTTCACGGACCAGGTCGAGGGTCGGGTCAGCCTCCACGTCCCCGACCACAATGAGGGCCGTGTTGTTGGGGACGAAGTACTCGCGGTGGTAGGCCGCGAGGTCTTCGGCATCATACGCGGCGATGCCGTCAGGAGTACCCGAGACCGGGCGCCCGTAGGGGTGCTGGCGGAAAGCGGTCTCCCACATGGTCCGCCAGAGCTTCCCGACCGGGCTGCTCTCCGCGTCCATCAGGCGCCTGCGCAGGGTTTGGAGCTGATTGGCCCAGATCTCCTCACGGAAGGATGGCTCGAAGGTGGCCCGCGCAGTCCGCGCCAGGGCTTCGGGGAAGAAGTTGGCGCTCGTAGTGACTCGGACGTGGGTCCCGTCCGGGGTGGTGTAGCTTCTGATTGCCCCGCCGCGATCGGTGATCCAGTCGGAGAGGGACAGGTCATCGCCCGGAGCCGGGACGTCATGGATCATGTGGCGGACCAGGTCGGCGAGCCCCTGTCGATCGGCGGCCTCGTACAGGGGGCAGGCCTTGATGACGAGCCCGGCGGACACCACTCCCCAGCGGCGCTCCGGCTTGATGATCACGCGCAGGCCGTTCTCCAGGGCAGTCTCACTAACGGTCTGCGAGTTGATCACCGGCGCCCCGATCGCGGGAAGAGTGACCAGAAGCGCGACAGGCAGGAGTATTGGGAGGAACAGCCCACGTGCGGCTTGGGAGCAGGTTCCGTGGCGAATGAGCATCCGGTTTCTCCTCACGACACAGGTTCGTCGGCCATCGCTGCCCGAGCCTCTTCGCGCAGCTCGCGCTTGAGGATTTTCCCCGTCGCCGACTTGGGCAATTCCGGCCGGAACTCCACGAACCTGGGCACCTTGTAATTGGCCAGGTGAGACTTGCAGTGCTCGATGACCTGCGTCGCGTCCAGTTGCGCGCCCTCTTTCAGGGCTACGTAGGCTTTGACGTCCTCCCCGCGCAGTCTGTTCGGGATGCCTACCACCGCGGCCTCGGCCACGGCTCCCAGGCGGTACAGGACATCCTCGACCTCGCGGGAGTACACGTTCATGCCGCCGACGATGATCATGTCCTTCTTGCGGTCCACGATGCGCAGGTAACCGTCGGCGTCCACCGTAGCCACGTCGCCGGTGAGCAGCCAGCCGTCGCGGATCGTCTCCGCTGTGCGCTCCTCGTCGCGCCAGTAGCCCTTCATCACATTGCGGCCTCGCACACACAGCTCGCCAGGCACGTCCACCGGGGCAACGTTGAAGTCGTCGTCCCGTATGGTCACCTCGATCTCGGGCAGCGGTGGGCCGATGGTACCGATTTTGCGCGTCCCGTCGGTGCCGTTGACGCTCACCACCGGCGAAGCTTCGGTGGGACCGTATCCCTCGATCATGTCCACGCCGAAGCGCTGCGCGAACCCA
>JAGPGE010000019.1 GCA_018056145.1 Armatimonadota bacterium | reverse complement strand
AACGCCGCCGCGCTGGAACCGCTGTCCTACATCCTCGAGGATATCCCGACCGGACCGGAACAGTCGGACCGTACGCGTGCCCGGCAGCTGCACATCGAGAACCCCAACCCGATGGACATCGAGACACTTACCGTCCCATGCTCCGCACCGGGCACGGGACAGTCGGCGTGGGTGATCGTCTGCAAGGACATCACCCAGGTGCTCACGAAAGTCCGGGTGAAAGAGGAAGGCCTGGCCGTTATCACCCACGAACTGCGGGGGCGCCTGCACAGTGTGCGCGCCAGTTCCGAGGTTCTGATCCGCATGGCCGACCATCTCACGCCCCAGGTCAGAGCCGAGGCGCTCCGCCTCCTGGACAGCGAGACAAGACGCCTAAGCCGGCTCATCGGCCGCACTCTCGAAGCAGCGGCAATGGAAGACGGATCGGACAGCATGCAGTTCGAGGACGTCTGCCTGAACTCCCTTGTGAGGGAGGCCTGCGGCGGGCTGGTGTCTCTTGCGAGTGAGAAGAACCAGACCCTCGCCGTGGTTACATCCCCGGCGGAACCGCGCGTGTGGGCAGACGCAACACGCCTGGACCAGGTGGTCTGCAACCTGGTCGAGAACGCAGTGAAGTTCACCCCTGAGGGCGGCAAGATCCAGGTCACTGTGTCCTCGGATGCCGAGGCAGCCAGAGTATCTGTGGCCGACAACGGCTGCGGCGTGGAACCGGAGATGCGGGAAGCAATCTTCGAGAAGTTCACCCACGGGGAATCGGGCGCAGCTGGCTACGTCTCAGGTGGTCTCGGGCTGGGGCTTTTCCTGTGCAGAGAGATCGTCCGCAAGCATGGCGGGGAAATAGCCTGCGACAGCGTGCGGGGGCGCGGCTCCACGTTCACCTTCACGCTACCCCTCGCCCGCGCAGCGGCAATCGCAAGTTGACCCGCGACTCGCCCGCTGATGGAAAACGAGGGGACCGGGCTGTCCCGCAAAGGTGGATCATGCAGGGGAGCCCGGTCCCTGTTTGGCTATCAGCGCTAACCTACTTGCCCATGTCCTTTAGAATCTTCAGCGTCCGGTCCACGGCCTCCAGCGGCGGGTACAGGTCGCTCTCGTACTCCACGATGTACCAGCGCGTTCCCCCGATGGTTTCGGACAGGCTGAAGATGGTGTCCCAGGGCACGCTGTCGTCGCCGATCAGCGGCCGGAAGCCCGCATGTTCGCCCGCCTTCGCGGCCTCGATGGAATACGGCTTCAGGTGCACCGTCAGCGCGCGGCCGGGGTAGCGGGAGATGAACGGCGTCACATCGGCGCCACCATGCAACGCATTGCCGGTGTCAAGTTGCATGACAACATCCTGCGGGGTGTTGCCGAAGAAGGTGTCCCAGGGCATCTCGCCATCGAGATCCGTGAACTCGGTGTGATGGTTGTGGTAGCCCACCCAGGCGTTCACGAGGCGCGCCTTTGACGACAGTTCATCGAACAGGTCGGCCGTCCTCTTCCAGGCATCGCGGCTGGCCGTGTACTCCCCCGGCAGCCCTGGGCAGATCAGGTACGGATTGCCGAGCGTGGCGTTGAACTCGGCGGTCTTCGCGAACTCCTCGCCCAGGAACGTGTTGATGCCCAGGTGCGAGCCGCAGCAGGTGAGGCCGTTGTCGTCCAGCATCTTGCGCAGCTCGCAGGCACTGTAGTCATAGTACCCGGCGAACTCCACGCCTTCATAGCCCATCTTCGCGATCTTCTTGAGAGTGCCGGGCAGGTCATTACTGCAGTCCTCGCGGACCGAGTAAAGCTGCAGGCCAATGGGTACACGGGCCATCTTGCGGTTCTCCTTTGCGCGTGCATGGTTGATGCCCGGCGGAGGGTGGCTGTCCGCCGATCGCCGGGCGGACGTCTGTATTCACGGGCAGGGCAGGCGATTCCTTCTCCCCATCACTCTTCCTCACCGAACACTTCCGCTTCGAACCAATAGACCTTCGCGCCGCGCTTGTACGCATCCGGCGGAAGGCCCGCTTTCATGCAGGTATGGGCCAGGAACTCCTCGCGGTTCCAGCCCCAGTCGCCCGGAACCTGGGGCAGGAGAAGCCCCCTGCGTCCCCCCTGTTCCACCACAAGCCCGTGCCTGCCCACCTCAATCAGGCTCAGGTCCGGGACTGGCTCGATGGGCGACATGACGGAGATCTCGATGGTGATCCGCGGCTCCTCACTTGCATCAACCGGATCGAAGCGCGGGTCCTCGAGCGCCGCCGCGCGGGCCATGCGTGCAACCGTCTCGATGAGCGGCGCGATGGCTTCGATGTAGCCGATGCAGCCGCGCAGATGGCCGTCCATCTCCAGCGTCACGAAGGCGCCGCTGTCTCGGGTGAGATCGGGGTCGTCCGTGGTGAGGTCCGGCGCGGGCCCCTTCCCCACCGCGTGCCGAAGGGACTCCCTGGCGACGGAAAGCAGTCGGGCGCGTTGTTCATGGCTGAGCATGATTCTCGCCTCCGGAGTTCGATGTTCAGGAGTCCCGTTCCTCGCAGGCGCGAGAAGTCCTGCGCCGAAGGGGCGAGTAGGAGACGGCGGGGGTGGCGGGTGGGCGGGAGGCGGCAGACCGGGGGACTGGTATCGCCCCTCAACTACGAACGCGAAGCGCGACGCCAGTCGCCCGGTTCACTCGGCGCGATCTATCCCTTCGACGTCGCTTTCGGGCCTGCTGCCGGCCTCATGTTCTCCGCAACCTTCCACAGAAGGTTCAGGCCCGCTAGGACCATGATACCGATGGCCACAAGGGCCATTGTTCCGCCGAGACCGCGCAGGTCCGGATTGCGCCCGAACTTCATCACCAGACCAATGATGAGCCCAAGCGGGGGGCAGAAGACGCAGAGCAGGAACAGTCCGACAAGGGTGAAGCTGCTGACCTGCGCGATCTCCGGCTTCACATTGCTCTTCACGTCGCGGATGGCCCGCGTGGCGCTCATGGCAAGGCGCCATTGGCCAATCGCGACGAGGATCGCGCAGATGCCCATGCCCAGCATCATGGTATCCATCACGGGGACGGCGAACATTCCCCCGTTGCGCAGGGCTTCAGGGGTGAGTGCAGGCCACAGAGCGCCGAACCCGCCCCCGGCTTTGATCCGGCTGAGTGCCAGCAGCACAAGAACCAGCCCGATCACGAGGGAGATACCGGAAGTGACCCAGGCGGTGAGGCGCTCCTGCTGAAGGCGCTCGGCTTCCTGCTTGTCGAAGACCCGGATGCGGGTTTCGTCTGACGACTTGTCTCCTGCGCCGACCACGCCGGCGGCAGCAGCGTTTGCGGGCACCGACGTTGGACCGGTACCCATGCGCGCGGCCATGCTCTGCTCGCGCAGAATCGCACGCTCCTTCTCTTTGGCGGCCAGCAGATCCACGCCGCATTTCATACAGTGTGTATCGGTCTTCGCGACCTCTTCGCCGCAGTCCGGGCAAAGTGGCATCTCGGGTCCTCCTGCTGCTGAGACTACCTCCCCGCTCGCCCATGCCCCAACGTGCCCGCAAAGGCTTCACGCCAGGTACTGTCACGGGGGTGAATTATGGGAGACAGCCTGCCGGGTTGTCAACGCCTCTCGAAAGCGAGAGGAGGGAATGGCGGCGGTGACGGCGAATAGTCATGGGCATGGTTGGCCGAGTCAATCCCGCGATCCGCGACAACAGCATGGGAGTCGCGTCGTGACTACACTGAACGGTCGCCAGGACGGCGAGGCGCACGAAGACCTGGAGCCTGCAGGTGCGACGGCGGAGGGTCTTACCGCAAGAGCCGTGATCCTCGCGATCCTCGCCCTTTGGGGGTCGGTGCTGTGGATGCGCCATGCGGGGCTTGTCTCCCACGGCGCCCAGCTTGGCGAGAGCGTGCCGGTTGTGCCGGCGGTCGGGGTGCTCTTCGCCCTGTCGCTGCTCGCACCCGTGTTGCGCCGAATCTGGGGCGGACTCAGCCTGTCGCGGGGCCAGATCCTTTTCATCTACTGCTTTTTGTGCATTGCGGTGACCATGTCCTCCGTGGGTGTGGCGCGCATGTTGTTCCCTTCGATCACCGCGCTGCAGTATTTCGAGTCGCCAGAGAACGACTTCGCCCAGTTCCAGAAGTACCAGCCTGACTGGCTGGTGCCCAGCGATCCGCGAGTGGTGCAGGAGATGTACGAGGCGTCGCCAACGGAGACCGTCCCGTGGGCTGCCTGGGCGAAGCCCCTGTTCTTCTGGTCCCTGTTCTTTCTGGTGTGGTTCCTGGCAATGCTGGGCACCATCACCCTGTTCCGCCGCCAGTGGGCAGACCGCGAGCGCCTGACCTTCCCAATCGTGCACCTGGCGATGGATATTTCGGACCAGGGGACCGGCCGGCTCGTGGGCGCGTTCTTTGCGAACCCCATCATGTGGGCCGGGTTCGCGGTGGCCGCCATCTACAACATCGGCAATATCCTGAACGCGTGGAACCCCGGCGTACCGGCGCTGGGGAAAGTGTACGACATCGGCGGCCTGTTCACTGAGCGCCCCCTGTCTGCCATCCGGCCGCTGTCCATCGCGTGGCGGCCCGAGAACATTGGGCTCGGGTACCTGGTGTCAACCGAAATCACCCTGTCGGTCTGGGTTTTCTACCTGCTCCTGCGAATCTCGAACGTGATCGCCACTGGAGCGGGCTATGAGATTGCTGGCTTCCCCTTCGACCAAGAGCAGGCGACCGGATCCTACCTGGCACTGGGGATCTTCCTGATCTGGGTGGCCCGGGACCACTTGAGACAGGCACTGCGCAAGGCCTGGGACGCTACGGTGGAACTGGACGACTCCGGGGAGCCCATGCCGTACCGATGGGCGGTGATCTGGGCGGTGGTTGGGGTCGCTGGAATGCTCCTGTTCGCGACCCAAGCCGGGATGGCACTGTGGACGGCGGCCCTGTACTTCGGCCTGGTGTTGCTGTTCGCGCTGGTCTACGCCCGAGCGAGAGCCGAAGCCGGAGCGGCGATGGTCTGGCTCTTCCCGTTCTACCAGCACAAGCGGGCGCTACTGTATGTGCTGGGGTCCGAACCCTTCGCGCGCGGTGGCAACTGGGGCAACCTAACCATCCTGTCGACCATGATGTTCTGCTCGCGCGGGTACTTCCAGTCAGTGATGGCCTACCAGATAGAGAGCCAGAAGATCGCCACCGAAGCCCGTCTGAAGCAGCGCGCGATGTCAACGTGGCTCACCTGGGGCCTCATTCTCGGCATGCTGTTCGCCTACTATATTCACCTGACCGCTTACTACACCCACGGGGCGAATATCCTCGAGGGCGGGACCACCCAGGGCGGGTATCGCACGACCCTGGCACGGCAGGAGTTCGAGACGCTGGCGTCCTATCTCAAGGGCCACACCCCTCCGGACAGGGCGCGCACAGGCGCGCTGGTGAGCGGGTTCGTGGTCACAGGCATCCTGGTGGTGCTGCGCAGCATCTTCCTGCGCTTCCCGCTGCACCCGCTGGGATTCGCCATGGTGGCCTCTTATGGTGGCCCGCTGTGGGGGCCGTTCCTACTGGTCTGGATCGTGAAGACGCTGGTGCTCAAGTTAGGCGGCATGCGTATGTACCGGCAACTGATCCCGTTCTTTCTGGGGATCGTGATCGGGCACTTCTTCGTGGCGGGCTTCGTGTGGGGCTGGCTGAGCCTGGTCAACGAGATGTACCGGCGCTACGTGGTGCACTTCGGGTAAGAGAGAGACGTCGCTGGGCGGGACGCTCGACCGGCGCGGCGAAGTGCATCATGCCGCGTAGCCAGACCGTCCCGGTCTGCAGACTGGCTCACAAGACGCTCCGCAGGAGAGATCGCGCATGAGACGCATCCCACATCCCAGGCGCTGGATGGCCAAACTCGGCCTTCTGATCGCGCTCGTGATCACTGCGTACCCCGCGTCGGGCGCCGGGTACGTCGAAAGAGCCCAGCGCGTCGATGAGAATCGGGTCTTCGGCTGGATCGAAGACTTCGCGGACCTCGGCTCGCGGGTGTCCGGCTATCCCGGGAATGCCCGGGCCGCCGACATGATCCTCGCCGAGTTCAAGCGCCTCGGCCTCGAGACCATGGTGCAGGAGTTCGACCTGCCTTCGCCCATGGACGAGTCCGCGTTCCTGGAGGTCGACGGGAAGCGCTATGAACTTGCCGGCATGTGGCCGAACCTGGTGCGCACCAGCCAGACCGCGCGCGCAGGCGTGACCGGCCCGATCCTGTACGTCGGTCCCGGCGCCCTGTCCGACTTCAACGGTAAGGTCGTCAAAGACAGCATCGTCATCATGGACTTCAACGTTGGGCAGAACTGGATCAACGCGCCGCTGCTGGGTGCGGCGGCCGTAATCTTCGTTGAGCCCGAGCGCACCACCCGGGGCGAGGCCGAAGTCAAGTTCCTCCAATGCCCCATCGACGTGCCGCGCTTCTACCTGAGCGGCGACGACGCCACCGAGATCATCGCCGCGGTGCAGTCCCGGCGCGCCGAGGGCCGGCTGGTCTCCCGCATGCCCTGGCGCAGCAATGTGAACCGCAACATCATCGGCATCTTGCCCGGCTCCGACCCCGACCTGCGCAAGGAAGCCATGATCGTGCAGGCCTACTACGACAGCATCTCCGTGGTGCCGGCACTCTCACCCGGGGCTGAGAACGCCGCCGGCATTGCGACCATGCTGGAACTGGCCCGGGTGCTCTCTGAGGACCCGCCGGCCCGCAGCGTGGTCTTCCTGGCGACCAGCGGGCATTTTCAGGCAGCCGCCGGAGCGCGTGAGTTTGTGCGCATGTGGGGTCGCGAGCCAAGGAAGAAGAGCGAGCGCCAACGTGCCCCACGCCTGCGGGAGCACAAGCGCGAACTGGAGACGCTGCGCAACGATCGCGAGCGTGTGCTGGCCGACATCGACGCCGCCATAGCCCGGTCGAAAGAGCGCGAGGCCGCTGCAAAGGCCAGAGGCGTCGCGCTAAGCCGTCACGAGAGGCCGCTGGTCAACGTCGGGCAACTTCAGCTTGCACCGGAGATGGCCAAAGTCCGGGCGGGACGCCTCGAGCAGGAGATTGCCCGCAAGGAGAACGACATCCGCATCTGGGAGCGCCTGAACGAGTTCGATAAGATCAGCATGTTCGTCTCCCTGGACCTGAGCACCCAGAACCCCATGTTCGGCGTATTCCAGGTGGGCTGGTACTACAACCAGTCTCACCTCCTGCGGTTCTACTCGCCTCTGGGCAAGCAGTTCATGGAATACGCGACCCGGGCATGCGACGAACTGGGTCTGGTGGTGGATGACAGCTTCGTGGACGGCGTGAACCCGGTAAAGGGCCGCGAGTGGCACACTTTTTTCCCCGGCAAGATCGGCTTCGACCACGAAATGGCGATCCGGGGCGGACGCCCCGGAATCGTGTTCGCCACCGTGAACGATGCGCGCTCTCTCGTGGACACTCCTCTTGACACGCCCGACCGGGTGAACCGCCCGAATCTCCTGAAGCAGGTGCGCCTGCTCTCCTGCCTGGTCTATGATTTCCTGAGCGACAAGACGCTTGAGGAGAATGCCCTCAAGCGGGTCAACGCGCTGAAGAAAATGGACGAGCTGAAGGACGTGAAGGGCACCGTCCTACAGTTCCGCCGCACCGAGAGCTTCGTCCCCAATACCCCGGTTCCTTACTCGCTGGTGCTCATCCAGGGCCAGTACCGCATGATGATGGGGATGCACACCGAGGTCATGGGCCTCGCCAATGAGACCAGCGAGTTCCTACTGCGAGGAGAGCGCGCCGCCGGCGGGACGCTGGAAGCCTACGCTTTCGACCCCGATAGCGGGAAGATCCAGTGCGCGCCTGACATGGGCCCGGATGGCGATCGCAAATACCCGCGGGATGTGTATGGGCGCGCCGGTCTCAAGCGACCTGTGGTTGTGTTCGAATGCGTGCCCACCGATGTCTATGACCTTGTGGACGAGCGTTACTTCCAAACGCTCCAGAAGGTCTTCGTGTATGACGCGCGCGACTACAGCGAGCCGATCTCCTTCGGCTACTCACTGTCCCAGGCCGCGGCGACCGCAGCCGAGTTCCCCTCATATGTGGAGCCATGCGCGGTGGTCTACTCCCAGCCCACGGTTGATCTGCAGATCACCATGGGCATGGGGCTCCTCGGCGTGCGGATGGTGCTGATCAACGCCACTCCCGAGCGCCCTGAAGGCATTGGCTTCCCGGCTGCGCGCACACCGCGCATCCCGCTCACGCCCATCCAGATCGCGGCGGACATGTGGACCCTCGATGAAGCGCGCATGGCCAAATTGCGCAAGAATGGTATCGAGAACGACCGCTTGAAGGAACTCCATGATCTGGCGAAGGCGTCGCTGGAGAAGGCGACAAAGGCCCTGGGCGAGCGCCGCTACGACATCGCGGTTTCCGCCGGGAGACACGCATGGGGGTATGAGTCCCGGGCATATCCCGAAGTGCAGAAGACCGCGGTGGACGTGGTGAAGGGGCTCCTGTTCTACCTGGCGATCCTGCTGCCTTTCGCCTATTTCGGCGAGCGTCTGCTGCTTGCCGGGCGCAATGTGATCCTGCAGATCGCGGGAACGGTCGGGGTTTTCGTCGTCGTCTTCTGCATGATCGCTCTGGTGCATCCCGCCTTCGCGCTCACCACCGCGCCACCTGTAATCCTGTTGTCCTTCATCATCATGGCGCTGGCCGTGCTCGTTATCGCCATCGTGACCATGAAGTTCAACACGGAACTCAAGGCCATGAAGCAGCAGCGAGGCGGGGTGCATGAGGCCGACGTGGGACGGCTTTCCGCCGCCACCGCCGCTTTCGCCCTGGGCATCGCGAACATGCGGCGCCGCAAGACCCGGACGGCGCTGACGGCCATCACCCTCACGCTCCTAACCTTCACCGTCCTGAGCTTTACCTCGGTGAAGTCGTACCTGCGATCCAACAAGATTGCCCTGTCCCACGCTCCGGCCTATCCGGGGATCATGCTCCGGGATCGCGCGTGGCTGTCTCTCGAGGAACCCACCGCCGACATCATCGCCAACGAGTTCGCGCGTAACGCCACGGTGGCGTCCCGCGCGTGGTATACCTCCGCAGACATCGAGAAGGAACTGGTCATCGACCTGGCGCTCACCAATGACCCATCCAAGCGTTACTCGGTCAGTTGCATCCTGGGGCTGACCGCTGACGAGAGGAAGGTCATGGATGTCGACGAGTTCACCATCGCGGGGAGATGGATGCCGCCGGGGGCGAGAAACGTCTGCCTGATTCCCACATCCGTGGCGCAAGGCCTGGGCATCACCGCCGACAAGCTGGGCTCGGCGAGCATCACGGTTTTCGGCACCGACTTCCGGGTCATCGGCCTGCTCGACGAGGCGAAGATGCGCAAGATGGCGGACCTCGACGGCGAGCCGATGATGCCCGTCAACTACGCGCTGCTGCGGCCGGAGATCATCAAGGAACTCCAGCGCCAGGCGGCACAGCGGTCCCAGCTTGGCACCAGCAGCGCTTCCTCTCTGCTCCAGGAGTACAAGCACTTCAGCCCCGAGAAGGTCATCATCATGCCGTATGACCGGGTGCTGGAGTTCGGCGGGACCCTGCGCTCCGTGGCTATTCGCTACAATGAGGGCGAGGACGTAGCAAAGCAGGTTGACAGCATGATGAAGCGGTTCGCCCTGAGCCTCTATGCGGGGATCCAGGACCGCACGTTCCTGTTCAGCTCCGTGGGCATGACTTCGTTCAGCGGCGTGGAAAGCCTGATCATCCCGATCCTCATTGCCGCGCTGATCGTTCTCAACACCATGCTCGGATCGGTCTACGAGCGCAGCCGGGAGATCGGAATCTTCAGCTCCTTGGGCCTCGCGCCCAGCCACATTTCCATGTTGTTCCTAGCCGAGGCGGCGGTGTTCGCGAACCTCGGGGCGATTGTCGGATATCTCATTGGCCAGACCTTCGCCCGGATTCTTTACGTCACCGGCAATACCGGCGGGCTTGAACTGAACTACTCATCCATGTCGGCGGTCGCGGTGACGGTGGTGATCGTGGTCGTGGTGCTGCTGTCCACCGTCTATCCCAGCCGGAGAGCCGCGGAGATCGCTTCACCGGGGATCGAGCGGCACTGGTCCTTGCCCGAACCGGTGGGCGACGTCATGGATGTGCTGCTCCCCTTCACAGTCACCGGGCGCGACGCTTTCGGCGTCTCCGCGTTCCTGAAAGAGTTCTTCGACGAGTATGTGGGATATGCAGGCGGGGAGTTCCTGGCAGAAGACGTGCGGCTGGAGCCCGTGGACCACGAGCACACCGAGGACGCGGGGATGACCGTGAAGCTTCGCATGTGGCTGGCCCCGTATGACCTGGGGGTGAGCCAGGACTTCGCGCTGGAATGCCGTCCGACGGGCGACTCCCAGATCTACGAGATCCACATTCGCCTGACGCGGCTGGCCGGGGACATCACGTCATGGAAGAAGACCAACGCGCTGTTCATGTCGGGGATTCGCAAGCAGTTCCTGATCTGGCGAACGGTCCCGCATGGTGAGAAGCTTAGTTACGCGGACCGAGCCGAGAAGATCCTGAAGGGCGAGTGGGTGGAGCAGCGGGACCTGCTGTAGACGGTACTGACGAGGTGAGCCGCGGGCGCTGGCGTGCGTAGGCAGATCGGGTCCGCATACGTTGGCCCCATTCAGCCTTCCCGGTTGGCTGCCCACCGCACTCACGGAGCCACATGGCGCGGAGCGAGGTGCTCGAGGGCCATCGCAACAGTGTCCTGCAGTTTGCGCGTGACAGTCTCGACTTCCCCGTCAGGGTCAGCCACGCAGATCATTTCCACGCCCAGGGCCCGCAGTTGGTGCAGGCCTTCGACTGTCACGTCTCCGTGCACGCAGACGGGGAGGCCTGTGGCCTTGCGCACTTGTCGCACCCGCTCCAGCCCCAGTTCTCCGGCTTCCCCCGACAGATCACCGACAGGCCCGACGAGGACGTAGGTTGCCCCGTCTGTTTCGGCGACACGGGCGTCCATTGGGGTGACGCAGGTTGCCCCGATGATCGCCGCGGGACCCAGGAGACGCCGCGCATGGCCCACCGGCATATCCTCTGCGCCGAGATGAACGCCGTCGGCGCCCACTGCGAGGGCAAGGTCGACGCGGTCGTTGATGATCAGCGGGACCCGGGCCCTGCGGGTCATGGATACCAGCACAGTGGCCTGCTCCACCATCTGGCGGGTGGTCAGGCGCTTCGGGCGGAACTGCAGCAGGCCGATGCCGCTGCTGATGGCCGCATCCACCAGGCGCACGAGACGCCCGTTCGGCTCGGTCTGCTCGGGGGTGACATAATACACGCGCGAGTTCAGGTTCCCGATTAGCATACGCGCAAGTATACCGATATGAGAGACTGAAGGGAAGACGACGGACGAAAGGTGAGAGGCGCGGAAGTGCAACGGCCCAGACCGGGGGACTGGCATCCGGGCTCGCGGCCGTTGGCGAAGCCGTGGTGCCTGTGCCCGGTCCGCACACAGGCGCCGATCATGGGTACGACTCGGGACCGGATGCCAGTCCCCCACTGGCCGCTGCGCGCGAGTGCATCCGGTCGCCGGCCCTGGGTGCATTTCGGTTCTGTAGGTACTTGCGCGTCATCGGATCGCTGGTCCGAGCGTATCTGGCTCTACCGAACGGGACTGCGGTCCCACAGCCCACGAAGCGGTCGGCAGCCTATAGCCACGGGTGGAGTGGAGAGAAGCGGAACGGAACCCGTGGATTACGGCCCCATCGTGGGACTGAGCCCCCGAATGAGGGCGGCACAATGACGGACCGCCCGGCGGGGTTGTGTCGCCCCTTGTCAGGGGCTCTTGGGTCTTCTTGATCGCATGATTCCAGGGGCTGCGTCCCGCTTCGCGGGCCTTACCCCTGGCTAATCTTGTGCCGCCCGCTTCGCGGGCTGTGAGGCCCCGGCAACGGCCTGAGGCATTGCGGCGCGTGGTCGATGATGGGATCGCGCCCGGATGGCATGCCCCATCCACTTTTCGCGGTCAGCCCCCCAGGGCCAACTCACCTTGACTTCGCTTACCGCACCGCATAGAATCGCGTGCTAACGTTTTTCCTGCGTCATTTGCACCGGCGGGTCGGCCCTTGCGGCCGGCGTGTTGTTGTTCTTGCCCGCCGATAAGCCCACAGCCCTGTGAACTGGGGACGGCCCCATGGACTACCGAGAGACACTGAACCTGCTCAAGACCGACTTCCCGATGAAAGCCAACCTGCCCCAGCGCGAGCCAGGTATCGCGCAGTGGTGGGAAGAGATCGACATCTACCGCAAGGTGCGCGAGAAGGGTCTCGGGCGACCCAAATGGGTGCTGCACGATGGCCCGCCGTACGCCAATGGGAACATCCATCTCGGCCAGGCGCTCAACAAGATCCTCAAGGACATCGCCATCAAGTACAAGACGATGCGCGGGTTCGACTGCCCCTACGTGCCGGGCTGGGACACCCAGGGCCTGCCCACTGAGCAGGCTGTGCGCCGCGAGATGGACGTGGACCGCCACGACGTATCGCCCGTGGAATGGCGGCGCCTGTGCCGGGACCTCGCCCTGCGCTACGTGGATATCCAGCGCGGGCAGTTCAAGCGCCTGGGCGTTCGCGGCGACTGGGAGCACCCGTACCTGACGCTGAGCAGCGAGTACCAGGCCCGTCAGATCGAGGCTTTCGGCAAGATCGCCCTCAAGGGCCTGGTCAACCGCAGGCTGCGGCCCGTCTACTGGTGCCACCATCCCGAATGCGTCACTGCTCTCGCGGAAGACGAGATCGAGTATCACACCAAGACTTCGCCGTCCATCTACGTAGCCTTCGAACTGCCCGGCGCCGCTGAGCGGTTCGCCATGGAGCAGCCGCTCCCCGAGGGTGCCCGGGCCGAGATCGTCATCTGGACCACCACTCCTTGGACGATCCCCGGCAATACCGGTATCGCCCTGGCATCCAGCGCCGAGTACGTGCTGGTCCAGGCTGGGCATGAGGGCCGCACGCGTTTCCTGGTGATGGCCGCCGAACTCATGGACGCCACAGTCGCCGGCTGCGGGCTTGCTGACCCGAAGGTGGTCGGGCGCGCGCGGGGCAAGGACCTCGAGGGCCTCGTGGCCATCCATCCGCTGTACGGGCGGGATTCCCAGCTGGTTCTTGCCGATTACGTGGTACTAGATCAGGGCAGCGGATGCGTTCACACCGCGCCTGGGCACGGTCTCGAAGACTTCCAGACCGCGCTCAAGTATGGACTCGACGTCATCAGCCCGCTGGATGACGACGGGAAGTACACCGACGAGGCCGGCCCGGAACTGGTGGGCAAGGTCTGCGACCAGTCCAACGAGATCGTGATGGGGATGCTGACGGCGAAGGGCGCGCTTCTGGCCGCGGGAACACTGGAGCATGAGTACCCCCACTGCTGGCGCTGCCACGAGCCGGTCATCTACCGCGCCACCCGCCAGTGGTTCATGGACATCGACAAGCTGAGGGACGCGGCGCTGGCCGAGGTTCAGAAGTGCGAGTGGATGCCGAAGTGGGGCCTGTCCCGCATCAGCGGCATGATCGATGCACGGCCGGACTGGTGCATCTCCCGACAGCGCGTCTGGGGTGTGCCCATCCCCGTCTTTTACTGCGCCGACTGCGATGAGACCATCATCACCCGGGAGACCCTGGACCACGTGCGAGACCTGGTGGCCGAACACGGCGCGGACGTGTGGTTCGAGCGGGATGCGGCAGAGCTTGTGCCGGCCGGAACGGTCTGCCCGAAGTGCGGCGCGCAGTCCTTCACCAAGGAACCCGACATCATGTCGGTATGGTTCGACAGTGGCGCCAGCCACTACTGTGTCCTCAGCGCCAATGACGAGCTAGGCTACCCGGCGGACCTGTACCTCGAGGGCGACGATCAATATCAGTGCTGGTTCCAGACCTCCCTGTGGGTGGCTGTCGCGCTGGGCCAGCCTGCGCCTTTCAAGATGGTGGTCGGCCACGCGTTCTTCGTGGACGAGACCGGCATGAAAATGTCCAAGTCCAAGGGGAACATCATCTCGCCCCAGGATATCTATGAGAAGTACGGGGTGGACGTCTTGCGTCTGTGGTTCACCTACGCCGACTTCCGGCGGAAGATGTACTGCACCGAGGAGATCTTCAACCAGGTTGCCGACGCCTACCGGCGCATCCGCAATACCGCGCGGTTCATGCTGGCGAACCTGCAGGATTTCGACCCGGCGAGGGACGCGGTCGCGCCCGAGGAGATGCGCGAGGTGGATCGCTGGGCCATCGCGCGTCTCGGGCAGATCGTCCAGCGCATGACCGACGCCTTCGACAACTGGGACCTGCACCTGTTCTACCATGACCTGCATGCGTACTGCGCAACCGATCTGAGCGCTTTCTACCTGGACGTGCTCAAGGACACGCTGTATGTCATGAGGGCGGACTCCCCGGAGCGAAGGTCGGCCCAGACGGCGCTGTGGCATATCCTGATCGCGCTGGCGAAGATGATGGCGCCGGTGCTTACCTTCACCGCGGATGAACTGTGGCAGGAGTGCCGCAAGCTCGATGCGTCCTTGCCCGAGAGCGTCCAGCTTGCCGATTGGCCCGAGGCGGAAGCGACGCAAGACACCGCTTTGCTGGAACGCTGGAGCAGGCTGCTGGCCATCCGGGACGTGGCTCTGGCAGCGCTGGAAAAAGCGAAGAACGAGAAGGTCGTTGAGAAGCCGTTGGAGGCGCGGGTCGAGCTCTACGCGACTGCCGATGCGCTGGAGTTCCTGGAGAGCTTTGCGCCGAGCCTTCCGAACCTGTTCATCGTATCCGCTGTTTCGCTGAACCCAGCGGAAGGTGCCCCCGTACCTGTTGACGAACATACCGGCGTCTCGGCAGTGGCGGTCCTTTCGGACGGCGAGAAGTGTCAGCGATGCTGGCTCCGGTCGTCGACCGTCGGTGCGATCGCCCAACACCCGGCCATCTGTGAGCGCTGCGCGGCCAATCTCTAGCCACTGGCCCGCGGCGCGTTTGGGTAACATATAGATGGGAAAAATGCCCTTCGGGACGCGTTTGCGGCTAGCGCGTCCCCATGTGCGAGCAGTGCAAACGGCGTGGCGGTTGGAACGATCCGCCCATCAGAACGGTGGGGCCGAAAGCTATCGGGGCGGACGCATCGCAGGAGGACAGCAAGGTGGCACGCAAGAGAAGCCTGGATATGGAAAAGTTCAAAGAAAGACTCGAAGAAACGCGCGATGAACTGGTGGTCGAACTGCAGCGTATCGAGGACCGCGCGTCGGGACGGGACCCGCTGAACTCCGACACCGCCGGGGAGGACTTCGACGAGCCCGGTGGCGACGCCGCACAAGAGACGCTGGAACGCACCCAGGCCATGGCTCTGAGTGAGAACCTGCGCGAGATGCTGGACAACGTCAATAACGCGCTCAAGCGATTGGACGAGGGCACCTACGGGATCTGCGAAGTCTGTGGGTGTAATATCCCCAAGGCGCGCCTGGAGATCATGCCCTTCGCCACCATGTGCACGAAGTGCCGCGAGCGCCTGTCAGCGCGATGAGTAAAGAGCCGGCCCCCACAGGGGAGATCTGCCGCCGGCTGCTCCTGATCGGGGTAGCCGGTCTCGTATTGGCCGGTGACCAGTTCACGAAATGGCTGGTCACCGACCAGCTCCAGCCCGGTGACAGTCTCCCGGTGCTCGGAGCGGTGATGAGTCTGTCATACCGCACCAATACCGGTGGAGCCTTCAGCATACTCGCCGGGAATACCGCCGTGCTGGCGGTCATCAGCGCCGTGGTCTTGTGCGCGTTGCTGCTCTGGGGCCCGGGGCTCGCGGGAACAAACCGGGCGGCCCTAATCGGTGTCGCCCTCATCGCAGGCGGCGCGGCGGGGAACTTGCTGGACCGCCTGCGTCTCGGCTACGTTGTGGACTTCCTCGACTTCCACATCTGGCCCGTGTTCAACCTTGCGGACATCGGCATCACAATGGGGGCGGGACTGCTCGTCATCAGCATGCTCCTGGAACTGCGGCGTCCCGAGGGCCCCGCGGCACACTAGCGCCGGCACCTCCGAACTGCATCGAAAGCCTGGTATTTCATGCGTTCCGTTCTCGTCGAGCTTGGTCCCTGGCAGTGGCCCGCGGTGCTCGTGATCGCCGCGGTGTTCCTGCTTGCCGTGCTGGCATGGCGGAAAGTCGAAGAGCGCGTCGAGGGGCACGTCGCCCCTCTCGATGCCCGCTGGTTCCTGACCACCGGCCTGATCATTGCGGTCCTATCGGTTGGGCTCTTCCTGATCGTGAACCAGTTCGGCCCCGTGAAGATCCGCTCCTACGGGGTAATGCTCCTCGTAGGGTTCATCTGCGGCTTCATCTACCTAACCCGTGTTGGTCCTCCCCGGGGCCTGGGTATCCCCACACTCCTCGACCTGCTTCTTGTGGAACTGGTGGCCGCAATCGTCGGCGCTCGACTGCTGTTCGTCCTGCTCATGCTCGGCGAGTACGCGGAGAACCCGGAGACGGTGCTGGATGTGTGGCAGGGCGGCCTGTCCTTCCACGGTGGGCTGCTCGGGGCAATCATCGCCACCGTCTGGTTCGCGCGGGCACGCAGGATCCGGTTCGCGGTGCTCGCTGATATCTGCACGCCGGGCATCCCAATTGGCTACGGGCTCACACGTATCGGGTGCTTCCTGAACGGCTGCTGCCACGGTGGCCCGACCCACAGTTGTTTCGGGATCGTGATGCCCGAGACCGGCTACGCCGAGCCCTTGCATCCCACCCAGCTCTACGCATCTGCGGGCAGCTTCCTGCTCTTCTTCATTCTCGTCCGGGCCTGGCCGCGCATGCGCCGCCCGGGGCAACTGCTGCCCCTGTACATGGTGCTCTACTCCATCCTGCGCTTCCTGTGCGAGTACACGCGCTATGGCTTCACTGCCGAGAAGTCCGGTCTCATCCCATCGCTGTCCGTGGCGCAAGTGGCCTGCATTTTCATCGCTGCCGCGGGCCTGGCGATCTTCGTCCACCTGCAGCGCCTGCCAGCCGAGAACCCGGTAACCGCGATGGCGGTGGCGCCCGAGAGCCTCGGCGCTCCCTTGCCTGAGTTCAGTCCCCGAACCGTAGGGCACTCATCCCATGGCTCCCACGGCCGCCGGCGATCCAGACACAAGTAGCCCGCTCCGCCTGGTCGCACCGGATAAGTGCGCCGGCATGCGTCTTGACCAGGCGCTTACCGAGCTGTTGGATGATGTGTCACGATCCCAGGCCGGTGCGCTCATTCGCGCCGGGCACTGCACGGTGGACGGCACCCCGGGCAAGCCTTCACTGAAGCTCAGACCGGGGAGCGTGATTGTGCTGGAAGTCGCGGAACCGGAAACCGACGTGATCCCCGCGCAGGTCCCCCTGGACATCGTCTTCGAGGACACTTGCTTCATCGCGCTGAACAAGCCCCAGGGGATGGCCTCCCACCCCGCGCCCGGCACCGGCGACGAGACACTGCTGAATGGCCTCGTGGGCTACGCGCGCGGAATCTGGCGGCCGGCTTTGATCCACCGCCTGGACCGAGGCACGTCGGGTCTCATCCTCGCAAGCAAGACTGTGGCGTCGCACCGCAACCTGCGGGAGCAGATGAGTTCAGGGGATCTGAAGCGCACTTACCTGGCACTGGTCTGGGGGCAGTTCGAGAGGAACGCGGGAACCATAGACGCTCCCATCGGGCGTGACCGTGGCCAGAAGACGCGGATGGCGGTGCTCGACGCAGGCGACCCCGCGCGAACCCATTACCGGATGCTCGGCACCGCAAAGCACACCGACGGCCCTGTGTCACTGGTCGAGGTCAGGCTGGAGACCGGACGGACCCACCAGATCCGGGTGCATATGGGGTTCATCGGACACCCGCTGGTCGGGGAACGTATCTACCGTGGCGGCACTGAACCACGCAGGTGGGAGCCTGGTCTGCCCGGCCAGATGCTGCATTCGTGGAGGGTTGTCTTCGCGCACCCGGAAACCGGCGAGGCGGTGCGTCTGGAGGCCTGCTTGCCCGGTGCGTTCAACAGTCTTGTGGATGAGTTGGGGCTGGACGGGTCACTCGGCCGGAGTTGAGCCGGCGGGGTGCCCGCACCGCCCGGCCCGTGTCGCACCACGCCGGCGCATCCCTACCGCGCCC
Organism: Armatimonadota bacterium; assembly: GCA_018056145.1. GTDB lineage: Bacteria > Armatimonadota > Zipacnadia > Zipacnadales > JABUFB01 > JABUFB01. Next base: position 1,789 of record JAGPGE010000019.1, on the reverse strand, counting down.
CGGCCTGCTTCACCAGTTCCCCCAGGTCGATCAGGTGATAGGCCTCGTCCCACGCCGGGCGCGGATCGGGCAGTGCCGAAGCGTTGGCCACCCACATCCTTAGGCGTTCCGGCACGAAAACCACGCTGTGAAGAGTGTTCCCCGCTGAGATCGGCTCGCTTTGGAGCATGGCTAACGCTGCGCGTTCATCGATCTTGCCGGCATACCGGTCGGTGGTCCACAGTCGCAGCGTCTCGTAGCGCTGCCACGTCTCGAGGCTGCGCAGAAGCACTTTGCCAAGCTCGAGATTGGTGATCCCGTACTTGCGCGCCACCTTTTCGAGGATCAGCGGGCTCGTGGGGTGATTGGTTCGGTAGAGGGCGTTCGGATGGCCTTTGCTCAAGGGCGGGTCATTCTCGCCCGGGTCGTCCGGGAGCATGATGACCTTGTCTCCGGCGTCCACCTCGCAGGCCCGCGCGGTGTGCTCCGGCCCAGATGCGATGATGAAGTTCCAGCCCGTCGTGCCCGGATAATCCCGCACGATTTGCATCGCGGACTCGATGTCGTCGCTGTACTGCAGGATGCGGCGGCAGACAATGAACAGGGGCTCGCCCGCAAGCGTCTCGTCCCCGGTCTGGCTGGTCATCTCGCCGAAAGTGATGCCCCGTGCGCTCATGCCCGTGACCGCCCCGATCATCCCGGCATAGGTGACCAGCGCAAAGGGATGGCCCCTTTGCGGGATGCCCACGTAGACCACTGCGGATTCCTGCACCCCCGAACCGATCGTCCAGTCCAGATTCCGGCCGTGGATGAGAGCTCCATCCACCGTGAGCGGGCCCCAGGCCGCGAAATTGGAGCACCCGGCCGCCTGACCGGGCTCGCGCTCTTGCTTTCCCCAGTCGTGCCCGTAGTGCACGACATCGGCGTGGGCATGCATCGCCAGAACCTGGTCGAAGGTGACCCCGGCGCCCTCGGCAACGCCCTTCATCTCTTCGACGTACTCGGGCGCAATGTGGGGGAGCATGGCCCGAGCGCACTCCAGCAGGTACTCCATGCTGTAGCCCTGATCCTGGATGACCCGCTTGTACAGGTAGTCGTTCATGCCCCTATGGATCAGGTCCGAGACTGCTTGTCCATATCGGCGGCCCATCTCCCGGGGCGATCCGCTCACCACAACAACGGGGAGGCCGTCCGCCGACCACAAGTCACCCGAGACATGCGCGGGCGACGCAACCGGGAGGGCATGCGGGACGCGCGAGTAGTTGAGCGCGGGGACATCCCAGCGGGTCTGGTCGGCGACGAGTGAGGTGACGATGGAGCCGAAGGCGAGAAGAGCGCCGCACAGGGCGCAGGCAAGAGCGAGCCTCCAGTTGCGCAACGGTGATCCCTCCAGTGCCAGCCGCGGCTCAGGCCGCGGCCTTCAACTCCTTGAGCATCCGCCGGGCGGTCTCGTGGAAGGGATCGTCCCCGCTCTCACCAGCCAGTCGCTCCAGTATCCGCACCGCCTCGGCTGCCTTGCCGGAAGCGGCCAGGACCTGGGCCAGGTGGAGCCGGAGTTCAGGGTTCTTTGGGTCACGTTCGACCGCCTCGCGGATGAGAGGCACGGCCCGTTCCGTCTGCCCAAGCATGTGGTAGATCCAGCCGAGAGTGTCCAGAATCGGGGCGCCCTCCGGAGCCAGTTCCCGGGCTCTCAGTGCATACTGGAGTGCTTCTTTCGGCTTGTTGCGTTTGACGGCCAGCAGGTACGCCAGGTTGTTCAGGGCGCCAGGGTGCTCACCCATGGCGATGGCCTTCTTGTAGACGCGCTCGG
>JAGPGE010000525.1 GCA_018056145.1 Armatimonadota bacterium | reverse complement strand
GGGCTACGATTGGCTGGGCGAAGCGATGAGCCCGGAGCAGAAGGCTCTCTGGGCGGACACCGCGGCGGGGTATGTGGAGAACATTCTGGCGGAGGCCCAGGAGGATGGCACGTGGTGGGTCCCGCACCACAATTTCGTCGGCGTCGCGGTCGGGGCTGCCGGCTGCCTGGCCCTGCAGTTGCGGGAGTTCCGGCCTGAACAGGCGCAGGAATGGGTTGACGATTGCGCCCAACTCGTGTCGCGCTGGCTGGACGAAGGCTTCGACTTTCAGGGCGCGTACTTCGAGGGCACCGGGTACGCGGTGTATGGCCTAAGCAATGCTACGTTGTTCGCCGACGCGCTCCTGCGCAATGGCGGCCCGGATCTCTTCGCGCACCCGAAGCTGAAGCGCGTGGCCCACTTTTTCGCGATGTCCCTCCTGCCGGGCGAGAGGGTCTTCGATGCCCGGAATGACGCCAACTATGCGGGCCTGAGCAATCCGCTGATCCTGCGGCTCGCCGATGCCCATGGGGACGGGCTGGCCCGATGGCTCTGGGAGTACTGCGGCGGCGGGAACTCGCCCTTCGCGGTGATCTGGGACAACGAGGTCGAGCCGCTGACGCCCGTGCAGGCGGGAGAGCCGCTGGCAGAGCACTTCGCCGGCCGCGGGCTGTGCGTGTTCCGCACAGGCTGGGAGAAGGACGACGTGATGTTCGCCATCGAGGCTGGACCATACTACCGGGTGACCCACAACCAAGCGGACAAGGGGCATATCACCCTGTACGGTCTGGGCGGGCGGTGGGCCATCGACTCCGGCTACGGCAACAACCGCCAACCGGGCGGACGGGACCAGACGGTGGCCCACAACTGCGTGCTCATCGACGGCGAGGGGCAAGCGATCTCCGGCGCCGGGGCGGGGACCGACGGGAAGATTGTGGCCTACTCAGACAGTACCGGGTTCGGGTACGCGCTGGCGGACGCAACCGAGGCCTACACTCGCAACAACCACGGCCAGCCAGGCGCCACAGTGGAGCACGCTCTGCGCCACGCGCTGTTCTTTCGGCCCAGTCACGGCGCGCCGGCGTACTCGGTGATCTTCGATGACATCGCGAAAGACGATGCACCGCACGAGTTCACATGGCTGCTGCATTCGGGGCCGAACATGGAGGTCAAGTTGCGCGATTCGGGCGCGCTGGTGGTGCCTTCATTTGCTTCGGGAGAAGGCTTCGTGGAGACCCCGGCTGCCGAGACGGGGCGCGGGCATGTGACCTGGGAGTTCGAGGTGAAGCAGGCGGGCGAGTACGCCATCTGGGCCCGGGTCCGCGCGTCGGCCGAGGAGGCGGGCAAGTCGGACTCGTTTCTCGTGAGCATTGATGGCGGCGCGCAGGTGGACTGGCACATGCCCACGGTGCGCGACTGGACCTGGGGCCGGGTGAGCAAGGGCATCCGGTTCGATCGGGTGACCTACGCACTCGATCCGGGCAAGCACAGTCTGCGGTTCGCGACGCGCGAACCCGGCGCCCAGGTGGACCGCATCATCGTCACGGAGGCGGCCCGGGAGACCCTGACGCTGGAGCAACTGGGTTCCGAGATCGGATTCGAGGCCGAGAGTGGGAATGTCGTGGCGCCGATGCGGGTGGTGAATACAGGCGGCGAGACTGATCAGGCGCGTATGGTCCTGGCGATCAGTGGAGCGGGCCCGGTTACCATGAACCGCGACTTGTACGAGAGCCACCCGTGGCTCAAGGCGTCAGTGACTGCAGTCAACCCGGGGTTCGCGGCCGTGCTCGCGCCGCTGCCGGGTGGGACGCCTGAACCGGAGATCGAGTTCGCACGCGCGGACAGAGCCGTGACCGTCATCGTGCGCTGGCCGGGGCGCGAGGACACCATCGCCTGGAGCGGTCAGGGCACTGATACGCCGGCAGTCGATCTGCGGCCGCGTTGATCGCGCCTCGCGAGCCGGATGTCCCTGCTTGCCTGCAGGGAGTGCTCCCAACGCATCACGCCATGCGGGGCGCGGTGTGGCGCCCACTAGGCCGCCGCGATCAGATTTCGTGGGCTGCTTCGAGGAACGCGGCCACATTTGCTGGCGGGATATCCGGCAGGATGGCCTCGTGGCTGGGCGAGATGATCAGCCCGGTGGGAAAGATTGAGCGAAGTTCGCGCACCTTCGCGCGCACTTCGTCGGGCGTCCCGCGCACCAGGAGATACTGGGAGTCTACCCCGCCGCAGAAAGACACGCGGTCGCCGAACTCCTCCATCAGGCTCGCAGGATCCATACCGGTCGCCAGCGCCTGGATGGGGTGGATCACGTCCGCGCCCGCCTCAATGAGGTCGCCGATAATGGGCCGGATCGCCCCGCAGGAATGATGGAATACGACGAGACCATGGTCCTTCGCCTGGGCGATGAGCCGGCGCGTGCCGGGGAGCACGAACTCGCGGATCAGGTCGGGAGCGAGGAGAAGCCCGGTCTGGCAGCCGAAATCGTTGCCGATAAGAACCGCGTGCAATGAACCCTCCGTCGCCTCGTAGAAGATCCCATTGGCCTGCAGGTAGAAGTCGGTGATGCGGTCGATCACCGCGCGGCACACCTCGGGCGTGTCATACATTGCCATGAGCGCGTTCTCCATGCCGAAAGCCGCGCAGGCGTCCTGGAAGTGGGCCGACCAGATCACCCCCAGCACCGCGCGCCCCGGCGGCGTCGCGGCCACGGCGCGGCGGCACTCCTCCGGGTCAATGTACAGCGACGGATCGGGCCAGTCGAAGTCCTCCACGCATGCCGGATCAGTCTGTCCCGCGAAAAACCCCGCGCTGGTTAGTGTCCGGTGGTCCAAGTCCACGGGTCCCTGTTGGGCGAAGTCGAAGGCGGCGTAGATGGCGTCGCTGGTGGGGGAGTGGTACGGCAGTTCCACGGGGGCGATGTCGTCCCCAGTGATCTCGGCGAGTTCCCGGGCATCCGCGGCGCCGAAATGCGCAAGCAGCCCGGGCCAGGCATCGGGAACAGGAAGCCCGAGCCAGGTGCAGGGCCGATCCACCGGCTCCCGCCGGACGGTTGCGTAGAAGCGGTCAATGTGGTTCATGGTTGCCCTCCTGCGTTGCCCGTAGTCGCCTGCGTCAAACCGGTACATTCGCTTCGAAGGGACGCGCTCCCTGCACCAGCCATACTGAACCTCACGATGAGCCTCCCCGTCGTTTCCAGCGGTCCGTCAAGGCAGACGACGCGCGCCTCGTGCTCGCCGGGGGTCAGGCTTTCAGTTCCCAGCCGCAACAGGCCGCCGGACCAGCACCAGTCGCACCGGACGCCGTCCATCTAGAGCTCGTAGCGTGTCGCACCAGCACTTGAGGACGCGGGCCTGAGCCAGCGTAAATGGGTGAGGCAGTCGCCCTCGCGCAGGCCATCAACCGTGACCCGCGGCGGACGCGCCCAGGGGCGGCAGAGCGGGTCGGCGATGAGCAGTTGCTGGTAGGGTGCGTGGACCGACTGGTAGAAGGCTTCGGCCAGCGTGCAGCCCGAAGCGTAATGGATGTGGAGGAAGGGGCTGGGGAATTTGACCGGCGTGTTGCACGGCTCGGTCACGGTCCCACAGGCTCCCGCGGCGCCGTGGCGGATGAACTCGCTCAGAACGGTCTGCCCGGTACCGGTCATGACGCCGCCGAAGCTGGTGAGGTGGTCGCAGAAGGCTCCCGGGAGGATGCGGCTCCCGGAGTCCGCCCAGGCGAACTTCGCGATTCCGATCATTGCACCGGCTACATCGGAGCGGCCATTCGGGAGAACGCCGGGGAGCGCTTCGGCTTTCACCCCCAGGCGCCCCAGGGACTCTACGGCTGACTGGAAGGCCCAAGATCGCGGGGCTGACGACGGTCACTCGCACCGTTAGGCCATTGTCGACGCGCACTTCCAGTGGGTTGCTCTCCGGGCTGGACATGAGGGGCCTCGCGCCGTGAACGCCAGGCAGATTGCGGCAAGCGCTGGGCCCAGATCGCGTCAGTGGCCCGTGACCCGGTGCAGGATCTCGCAGGCTTCCGCGACGCGCTCCTTCATGGCGCCGCACAGGGGCACGGTGTCGCGGAAGATCAGTTCTACGAAGTTGTCGCGGGTGAGCGCCATGGTCTCATTCAGGTCACGCTCGAACTCGCGGGCGTCGAAAGTGGGGCCACAGAGCTTCATGGGGTGGGGCTTGCGCGACAGAACCACGGACTCGCCGGCCTGCTCAGCGATAGACGCGACATCGCACCACGGCGACACAGTGACCTTGCGGATACTACGGAAGTTGCGCAGGGACGGCCAGAAATGGTGGGTAGGCTCGCAGCAACCGTAGTTGATGAGCCCGTAGCGGTCACCTATTCGGCGCTGATAGGGGTGGATGAACTCGGCGTACATGTCCGGCGAAATCCCCGCGGCCTCCTGGGCCTCGACGAATCCCCAGATGTCGCTCACGTGCAGCTTCTCGCCGGGCCCGATCTCGCGCCGCGGTAGCTCGTCACTATAGACGCAACTGCCCGACCCGCAGTCCGTCTCCCGGCTGTTGCTG
>JAGPGE010000524.1 GCA_018056145.1 Armatimonadota bacterium | reverse complement strand
GTGAAACCGGTTCGTCGCATGAGATTCGACCTCCTATCAGAGTTGTGATACTAGTTCATTCGCCGCCGGTTCACGTTCCCCTGCCTGGGTTCTCTTCCATAGCGCAGGAGTTTTTTAAAGATTCTATCAACATACCCGTATAGTGTGGATGGCACGTGCCAACCTGGCGGCGATCCCGGTGTTTCCCCCCTCCCGTCTGTGGTGCTCGCACACCCGGCGGGCACACCGGGAGGCCGCCAGTTCCACTTCCCCGCCAGAAGGATTACGTGTGCCCGCCGGAGAACCCCCTCGCGTCGCCAATCACCGCTGACCGACCGGCCGGAGGCTCCCATGGACCTGCCCGATGTCTCGCGATCACTGGCCCTGTATGAACGTGCGAAAGAGATCATCCCCGGCGGCACCCAGCTTTTTAGCCGCCGCCCCGAACGCTTCGCGCCCGGCGTGTATCCCCCGTATCTCACCCACGGCAAGGGCTCGCGCGTGTGGGACCTGGACGGCAACGAGTACATCGATTTCCTGGGCGGGGTCGGCCCGGTGATCCTCGGCCACGCCTACCCCACTGTGACGGAAGCGGTCATCGAGCAACTGCGCAAGGGCAGTTCGTTCTCCATGAACCACCCGGTAGAGGTCGAGCTTGCGGAACTGCTCATCGAGACCATCCCCTGCGCCGAAATGGTGCGCTTCTGCAAGTCCGGCGGTACGGCGGATGAGATGGCGGTCCGCATTGCTCGGGGACACACAGGGCGCGACAAGGTGGCTTTCTGCGGATACCACGGCTGGCATGACTGGTATCTCGCCGCCAACCTGAGCAAGAAGGACGCCCTCAATGCCCACCTGCTGCCAGGCCTGGACATCCGCGGGGTGCCGAAGGTCCTGGAAGGCACCGCGATTCCCTTCGAATACGGCAACCTGGACTCACTGCGCGCGGTGTTCGAGGCGAACCCGGGCGAGGTCGCGGCAGTGATCATGGAGGCGTCGCGGACGGACATGCCGCCAGAAGGGTACCTGCAGGGGGTGAAGGACCTGACCCACGAGCATGGCGCGGTGCTGATCTTCGACGAGGTTATCACCGGATTCCGCCTGGCCATGGGCGGCGCTCAGGAGTTCTACGGCGTGGCGCCGGACATGGCAACTTTCGGGAAGGCCATGTCCAACGGTCACCCGATCGGCGGCGTCTGCGGGCGGCGCGAAGTCATGCAGGACGCGGCGACCATGTTCATCAGCAGCACCTATTACAGCGACCCGGCGGGCATGGCTGCAGCACTGGCGACCATCCGGGAACTGAAGGACAAAAACGCTCTGAAACACATCTGGGCCATGGGGCAGATGCTCAAGGACGGTTTCGCGCAACTCGCGGCGAAGCACGGGCTGGATGCCTCGTGCGATGGTCCGCCACCGGTCACCCACCCGCGTTTTTCGGTGCCCGCGGAGTTGGCAAAACCCATCGTCACCTTGTACCTTCAGGAACTGCTGCGCGGCGGGATCCTGGGCTGCACGGTCAACTACATTATGTACTCGCACACGGAGGAGGACATCCAGGCCTTTCTGGATGCGTCTGATGGCGCGATGGCGGTCATCAGGAAGGCGCTGGACGAGGGCGACCCCCGCAAGTACCTCGAGGGACAGGAACGCGGGGAGGACCTGGGGCGGATGGTGAGGTAACGAGGTGAGATGGCCGCGCAGGCAAGACGCCTGCGCCACGCGGGGATCGCGACAGGCATGATTGCCTATCCCACCAAAGTTACGGCGACAGGCAGGGCTGCCTGTTCTCCTGCAGGCAGAGTCGCTACCCCGGGGAGAAGTCATACATCGGGCGCTGGAGGATAACGCTCATTGCGCTCCAGAAGGCGCCCACTGCGTATTCACCGATGATCACGCCGTAGACTATGGGCATGAACCGCTGGTAGGCCTTGTGCCCCGCCCAGTGCAGGATCGCCCATTTGACCAGCCAAGCCACCACAAGACAGCTCCAGAAGTACTCCACCCCGAAGACCATGCTCAACGCATAGCCCGCCGGGTGCAGGGGCCACCACATGAAGCGGATTCGGGCCCAGGTCATCAGGCCGGTTAGTAGCGCGCCCACGCCGATGAAGCTCATCTTCTGCCAGCTTGGGTCCTGCGGGTAGTTGATCCAGTTGGCGAGCTGGCTCCACTGGCCCTGGTTGTGCAGGATAAGCGGCGAGTTGCCGTGCAGGTAGGTCAGGTGGATCGCCGACCAGTACGAAAACAGCCCGCCCAGCAGGAAGGAAATCACCATGCCCAGCGCCAGCCGGTCGGGTTCGGCCCCGGAGACCTCGGCCATCTTGAAGCCTTCGAGTTGGACCGGCATCGGCGAGGTCCGGTAACCCCTTCCCGTGAGCCACCAGAAGAGCGGGAAGATGGTGAGGTTGCGGGCCCCGACGTTGCGCGATCCAACGAAGATGGTTTCGAGATGCGCTGCGGTCATGTTCCCGGCCATCTCGTGCGCGGGGGGGCCCAGTTCGGCGCGGACGCGGGTCATGGCAGTGTGGATCATGAAGGCGAAGCCCAGGAAGGGGACCATCGCCCAGACCGTCATGCCGGCGCGCAGTAGGAAGAAGACGAGAAAGGCCAGGCCGGTAACGATGGCGATGAGCGCCCCGCGATGGCTTACCGGGTCGCCTGCCTGGGTGTCCGCGGAGACCTTCCCGGTCCACACCCCGCGGGCGATTTCCGCGAAATACTTGCGTCCGACCCACATCCCGTAGCCGAAGATCACGAACCAGGCGCCGAAGGTCTGCTCGCTGAGATACGGCAGTTCGGGCATCAGCTGGATCGGAACCGCTGTGGCGGCTACCTGCTGGAGCTTGCGGAAGACGAAGAAGAACCACATCGAAAAGCACAGGTCTAGGGGGATCAGGAAACCCAGAGCGGTCAGGAACGGGTAGAAGGGCAGCGGAATGCGGCCCATGGCGCTCCAGGGCCGCCCCCACGACCAAGTATCGATGTAGTGGTTGCGGTCATGGCGGACATCGATGATCGGCAGCGCCGGGAAGAACCAGTGCAGGCCATTGTAGATGTCCAGACCGGCGGCGAGTGCGATGCCGATCCAGAGAGCCTTATTCGCGAAGAACCCCGAGCCGCCACCGTCTTTCGTCATCTCCAGGGGAAGCTGGACGATGGGGTACCCGAGCTTCTCACGCTCCGTCCACTGCTTGCGCAGAAGGACGTTGATCCCGATCATCACCAGCCCCACGGCGAGCACCACGCCGCACCACCAGAGCACCGGGCCATACCACGCGGCGATGCGTTCCCGGCGGTACAGGGTGGAATGACCGTCGTAGAAGTCCTCGAGAATGCCCATGTCCCCCACTGTGGCGAAGGCCGGGAGCTCCTTGTGGAAAAGGTCGGCCCACTTGTTGGCTTCAGTGGCGAACCACCAGCCGTGGGAGAGATTGGGCACGCCAAGCTGGAGGGTGTCATGCCCCGCCAGCATCACCGCGATGCAGACCATGACATACACGGTGACGAACTCGGCCTGGGTGAGCGCAAAGCGCGGGGCAAACCTACGCAGACCGGCGTTGATCGCCAGCAGGAGGATGATGTTGAACACGACGCCCCATGGCAGGGCCATGACCGAGGGGTGGCCGGTGTGCCAGATTCCCTCGACCGTCATGACCCAGTAGACGTTGAACGGGATCAGCACGGCCCCGAGCACGAGGGAGCGCACAGTAACGGCGTGGCGTGTTGGAGTCGGCAGGGCGAGATCAGACGACTTGATCCGGATCACTCTCTCACTGTGGCGGGATAGTCGCTGCGATCCGCTCCCACACGGGGCGCATCGCGGCGATCATGTCCAGATAGCTCTGTTCCAGTCCGCGGCAGAAGTCCTGCGCAGACGGGTCCGGTTCACACCGGTGGGCGATGGGTGTCTTTGCTACGGCGGCCTCAAGGTCCGGCAGCACTCCGGAGGCCACGCCGGCAAGAAGCGCAGCCCCGTAAGCGGCGGCTTCGCGCACAACCGGCAGCACTACGGGCGTCCCAGTGAAGTCGGCGACGGTCTGCGCCCAATACTCACTGCGCGCGCCTCCGCCGATCATCCGGATTTCCTCAGGCGCGGCGCCGATTGCCCTGAAGGTCTCGAGGTTTCGGGCGGTTTCCAGCGCGATTCCCCGCAGAACGCCCAAGTACAGATCCCCCGCGCTGTGTCCGAGGGTGAGCCCCGCCAGCATGCCCCGGGCATTGCGCATCCAGGGGGGCGACGCAGCCCCGTAGAAGTGAGGCAGGAGGAGGACCGCGCCGGCGGCTCCGGATTCCGCATCTTGCGCCTGCTGTACGAGGTCTTCGTATGCCGGCGGATCGCCGGAGATGAGGCCGCGGGCCCAGGCGAACACATTCCCTCCTGCCTGGGCCGTGAGAAGCGCCCAGCGGCCCGGCGCGGCGTGACGGTACGTCTGCGCACGGTGTTCGACGAAATCCATGACAAGCCCGTCGGTGCAGGCCAGGAGCACCCAGGCGGTGCCTGTGGAAAGCATGAGCGATCCGGGACGGACCACCCCTGCAC
>JAGPGE010000523.1 GCA_018056145.1 Armatimonadota bacterium | reverse complement strand
GCCTGGATCTGCCGGCACCGCTCATCCTCGCCCAGTTCCCGCTCGATCCCCGCCGAGGGCGCGGTTCCCGGCGGCTCATCTGCAACCAGCAGCCCTCTCAAGGCCAGTTCCGCCACGGATGGGGCACTCTTTGTCAAATCGCACCGGCCCCTCCAGATGCAGGCTGCCAGCGCCCGGGATGCCTGAGGCGTCCCTTCCGCCGCCAGCATCCGCACCGCCGCGCTCGCCTCGGCTGCATCCGCGCTCTTCGCCAGCCCAGTGAGCACTGCAGTACCGTCTGGCTGCCCCGCAATCCACTCCGCGGCACGCGACACCCCGTCGGCCTCCCCTGCTAGGAACATCCCCAGGATCAACTCATCCTCCCCGTGGGAGCCAGCCGCCCAGGGGCGCCTTCGGATTACCGCATCCCGCTCCTGTTCGCCCATCGCCATGCGCGCAGCCGCGCTCGGGTCGATCCGTCCCAGCCCGGCAATGGCTTCGCGTCGCACTGCCGGCACCGGGTCATGCGAGGCCGTGTCCAACCGGGACCGGGTTCCCGTGGCTCGTGAAACAAGCGCCGCTGCAAGCGCTCGAACGGATGGCGTCGGATGCCACAGTCCCGCGGCCGTATTCTGCTGGCCCAGTCCCTGGGACGCCGCCATCGCGCGAAGAAGGCCGAGGGCATCCCGCTCAGCCGTCTCCGCACTCAGCAGGCGCCCGGCAAGAGCGCCCGACATGTCCGCATCCACCCACCAGATCAAGGCCTGCAACGCAAGGGAGCGATGGCCCTGATCGGGATCGTCCAGAGCCGCAATTCCCAACTGCAGCCCCAATTTGGCCGGCATCAGCGGTAGGCACTGGAGACACTCCCGGCGAAGGCGCGGATCTTGATCGGCGCATACACTGGCCATCACGGTCGGTAACTCCGGGCTCGCCAGTGCTGCACATGGCGCGATGAAAGGTCTCGCCAGTCCCATGCGGAGGGCGTGGTCTGGGTCCGGCGAGCCAAGTTCCCCCGCGAGTCGCGCAGCCACGAAAGTGCCATATGATGCATCGCCGATCTGCGCAAGCGCCGCCGCCGCTGCCTCCCGGGGTTCCCTGGCCCGGTCGCGCATAACCATCTCGGCCAGCGCGGGCCCGTGCTCCGGGCCGCCGAGATACCCCAGCAGTCTCGCGGCGCGCGCACGGGTGTCATACTTTCCCGCGTGGAGGTTTTCAGCCGCTTTCGCCACCGGCCAGTCATCGGCGCAGGCCGAGATCACCAAACATGCAAAGGCCACGGCCCAGTGGACCGTGGCCTTTATCGATGTGCGCTGTGCAATGCAGGTCATTCGCGCCCCCCGGAACGTTGCTATCGGGTCCATTCGCGCCAGAGAAGGTTGTAGTACTTCAGCAGTCGTTCAGGCTCACAGCTTTCGGGCATCTCGATATTGCAGAACCCCGTGAACCCCGCTTCCCGCAGAATCCGGATCATCTCCCGGTACGGGTAATCCTCGTACAGGTCGTGAATGTGGCACTCCCGGACCTTCGCCACCAGCGGCCGCAGGTACGTCTCCACTGACTTGTTCACGATGTCCGACTGGTTGCAGTTCCAGCAGACGCCCACGAGGGGGTGGTCGCACACATCCATGATCGTCTTGATGTGGGGCGGGTGGCACGTGCCGCGCCCGTGAACCTCCAGCCAGATCTCGACCCCGTGGTCTTCCGCGAACTGGCCGCACTCCTTGAGCGACATGCCGATCTGCTCCAGCGTCTCCTGCTCGCTCTTGCCCTCGGGGAATCCATTGGGCCTTACCTTGACTCCCACTGCCCCCGTGTCCTTCGCGAGTTTCACCCACTCCTTCGTCTCGTCGATCTGCCGGCGCAGTTCATCCGGATCGGCGGTGTGGTACTCACACGTCGTCCCGAAGCCGAAGAGCACCACACCGCTCGCCTGGAACTTCGCCTTCACCGCCGCCCGCTCTTCCTGCGACAGGGACACCTCCACCCCGTGGGCGTGAGTCGTGCGCAGTTCGCAGCCTTCAAACCCCGTCTTTCGGCACATGTCGATCATGGTGTCCAGGTCCCAGTCCTTCGCGACCTGGTAAGTGACCATTCCCAGTCTCATCGGCGGTCCTCCCTTGGATCATTCAGGCGACTGTCTCATTCGCCGCATCAGTCCAGGCGACCTGTCTCCGCCAGGATCCTTCGCATGTTGTCGAAGCACGTTCCCGTGAGCTCCTCCGGTGACATCCCCTTCGTGGCGTCGACATGGGGGATCACTTCCATCATCAGCGGCCCCGCGTAGCCCACCTCATCCAGCGCGTCCAACACCGCCGGCCAGTCGGTAGTGCCCATCCCCGGCGGCAGGTGCTCGTCGATGCTCCCCTCTCCGTGGTTGTCGTGCAGGTGCACACTGCGCAGATGTGGGGCCGCTATGCGGATCCCCTCCGCCGGGTCGCGGCCCATCTGCCACTCATGCCCCGTGTCCAGCACGACCCCCAGGCCGTCCTCCCCGGCCAGATCAACGAAGTCCAGCAGATCCTCCGGGTCGAAGATCGTGAAGTTCTCCACCAGCAGGCGTATCCCAAACTCCTTTGCCACGAACCGCAGGCGCATCACTGAACTCAGGCCCACCCGCAGCCGCTCCTCAGGGTCACTCTCGGCGGCGGACACCTGGTGAACCACGAAATGCGGCACTCCCAACACTGCGAGGCCCTCCAGGCAGCGGCAGTGCACGTCGAAGGCCTCCGCGCGCTTCTCCGGATCAGGGTCCGCCAGGTCCACCATCCCACACGGCGCGTGCGCAGACCACAGAACCAGACCGAGACCGTCCGCGCAGGCCCTGATCCGCGCCAGTTCATCTCTCGGCGAATCCAGGAACGAAGGCCGCGATTGATCGCTGTACTCGATATGCGTGAACCCGGCCCGGGCAATGATCTCCAGACCCTTGTACACGTCATTGCCGGGTGACGATACCCAGCTTGAGGCTGCCAGCGACGACAGCCCGAGGCGCTTGGCCCAGCCGCCGTTGTCCCTGCCACGGGCGCAGCTACTCTCCGATGATCCAGTCAATCTCCAGCTTCCCTCCATCTTCCGGTCCCGCAACTGTGGGGTCCAGGCGGATCGCCGTAATTCGCTGCCCCTTCCACTTTGGATGCTCGGCCACCGGTATGGTGTACTCGTGCCATTCCCAGTCCGGCTGGATAGCGAAGTTCAGGTACTTGTCGTCTGCATATCCGGGCTCCAAATCCGTTGCCCAGAAGAACTGGGCGGTGGGTGCGCCCCCCGAGAGTCTCATGCGAACCTTGATCGCGCGGTACAGGTCCGGCGCGATATCCAGGAAGCGCCGGCACATGAGCGGGTCGCTCCGGCCCATGTCCAGCGACAGGATGCCATCCCTCACTACCGGCGAACTCAATGACCCGAACCCACCCCAGCCCTCAAGTTCGCCACCCTGGTCGAACTGGAACGCGATCCTGTCCACTAGCGCGGGCGGCTCCGGGTACCTGAACTCGGTCTCCAGCTTCAGCAGCCTGCCGCCACCGGGTTCCAGCGTCATCCTCACCGTGTTCCCATCCACATCGACGTTCTGCCCGTCCAGCGCCGGCACCAGCGCAATGCCGGTGACGTGGGGCTTGAACCGCGCCACCACGTCCACCGGCTCATCGTGGTTGCTGTTCGTTATCATCGCGTACTGCGCGCCTTCGGCATCTTCAAACAGCCCTACCACCAGCGGGACATCCTCCGCGAACCGCACGATCGCGTCCGTCCCCAGCCTCGTGCAGCCCGCCGGAATCTGCTCGCCGGTGTGGTAGACACCGGTGGACGTGAGCCCCAGCAGCACCTGTCCCAGCCGCTGGATCTCGAAGTTCAGCGCACGCACAACCGGGTACAGTCGCGCGGGCTTGCCCTCGCTGTCCACGATCGCGACCTCGCCCGATTTCTGCCAGGATGGGTCGGTCCAGTAGGTGAACCACATGATGCCCTTCATCCCGTAAGCCAGCGAGGTATACACCTGCCAGCGCATTTCGCCGGCCGTCGGGTCCCGATAGCCCAGATGGGGCAGGGAGAGGATGATGTTCCAGGGGGGCACTCCGTAGCGTAGTCCGGCATCCCGGATCAGCCGCAGATTCTCGAAGTAGTCCAAGCGGTCCTTACCGTTCTTCAGGAGGCAGTAGTGGTCGTAGCTTAGCACCCTCGGCTGGGTGATGCTCAGGAACCTGTCCAGATGGTCCGCATACGTCGGCGTCCCAAGCTGATCCACGGATGCATAGGTAGGGAGGAGGTTGATGTACGGCAGGTGCGCGGGATCCAGAGCCTCCAGTTCTCTGCTGATCAGCCCCAGCGCCTCGAACTGCTGGTAGTTCGGCTCATCCACGATGTAGTAGCCATACAGGGCCGGGTGGTCCCTGTAGTCCGCCACCACCGCCGCCAGAACATCTTTCCACTTCGCGCTCGATGTCATCAGCCAGTCAATCCGCGGGTCAACCACAAGCGCCTTCAGCCCCACCTGCGCGCACAGGTCAAGCTGGGTCTTGTTCTGCTCAACCGAGTAGCCGCCCCT
>JAGPGE010000522.1 GCA_018056145.1 Armatimonadota bacterium | reverse complement strand
CATTGGGCGCGTGTGGTGCGGCCCTGTGGAGAGTCGGCACAGGCTGCTCCGGAATCGCGGGCGCACCGTTGACGACCGGAGCGGGAACGCCCTGGTTGATGGACGAAGCGGTCTCCCCATGGGTAGCCGGTAATGTGACTTCGGCCTGCGGCGCCTCCGGGATGGCAGGCTGATGCGTTGGCATTGCCACGCGCTGTTCCGACGGCGCCGGCTTTGCCCGGCCCGGGGTTTCGGGAGGCCGGGCTTCCCCCGCCGGACGGGGCCGAGGATGCGCGGATTCCCCGACCGGTCGCAGGTCAGGGGGCACAGGCGGTTCGCGCTGCTCCTGGCTGGGCGTGACGCGGTCCTCGGCTCCGTCAGCGGTGGTGGCCGGCGCGATGCCGACCGGGGGCGACTGGTCCCGTGGGATGGCGGCCGGGCCGGTTGGTGACGGGCGCGACGCTGGCTCCTTGAGGACCGGAGATGGCGCGGGTCTGGTAGATACGGCGGGAATGGTCGCGGCTGTGGATGACGATTGAGCCGCCGGATTGACAGCGGGGAGGGTCACGTCCGCTGCATCTCCGGGCGGTTCTGACGCGGCGGATCGCGCCGTGGGAACCTGGGCGGGACCCGTTCTGACGGAAACCGCGCGTTCCGCACGCTGCATGTCGTCAACGGCAAATGTGCGCGGGATCGCGACGAGCGTGGGAGAGGGCAGGAGCGCCGGCGCTTCGTGGTGGCTCTCGGGGACGTTGGTCCTGGGCTCTGCTCCGGGCGCAGTCCGTGCACCAACAACGGGCGCGGCCACTGAGGTCGCGGGTGCTTTCGCAACCGCCACCTGCCAAGAGATCGGGATCGGCCAGTAGACGACCGGCAAAGCTGCTGCCGGATCGGTCTGCGGTTCTTCCGCGTCAGGCGGGCTCTGGGCCTCTCTGACTGGCGTCGGCGAGCTGGTCGGCTCCAGCGGGGGAGTGGTGGTCTTGGGCTTCGCGGCGAGAGCATCGAGCGAGACGGGCGCAGGGCGGCCCCGTGTGGCTGAATGCGATGGAAGAGCGGGCGGCACGGGCGTGATGGGTGCGATGAACTGCGGGATCTCCGGCACGCCTGCCACCCGGAGGCCGTCCAGGCTGGGACGCGCCATACCGAGCAGTATTGCCCACGGCGCGGCGTTCAGTTGAGGAGTCGGGCCGGCGGGTGTCATCAGTCTCGTTTCCTGCCGGGCTCAGAAGCCCAGGCGCTCCCTGATCTTCGCGACGTACGCCCGAGTCTCGGAGTATGGCGGGATGCCGCCGTATCTGCGCACGGCGCCGGGCCCCGCATTGTAAGCGGCGAGAGCCAGGTCCAGGCGTCCGAACTGGTCGATCATGTCCTTGAGGTGACGGACTCCCGCATCCACGTTCTGCGCGGGGTCGAAGGGGTCCGAGACCCCGTACTCCCGGCAGTTCTCGGGCATGAGCTGCATGAGGCCCATGGCGCCGGCCCTCGATACACAGCGCGGGTTGAACTCCGACTCCGCCCGCATCACTTCGCGCACCAGGTCCTCGCTGACTCCGTGTCTTGCGGCGGCCTGCCGGATCAGCTCCTCAATCTGAACGGGGCCCGGACTTAGTGGTTGGCCGTGGGTGCTCATCGCCGATGCAAGGGTAGCCGCGAAGGGCTGCGGGGCTCCGTTATCGGTGTCTGGGACGCCCAGCGTCCCGAGTCGGGACCTGATCTCCTCGATGCGCGCGATCACTCCGTCGATCCCGAGAGCCATGGCGGCTCACCCTCCATCTCGTGCCCGGAATTGGTCGCGGCTTGCGGGCCTCCTCTGGATTCGTCCAGGGCCTTGCTCTCCTTACGTCGCGCCCGGACAAGGTGTGCCTCTTGCGCTCTCGCGTGGAGCTTCTCCGCTGTCTTCAGCTCGCGCCGGGCCGTGATCACCGCTTCACGCGCGCATTCGTGCTCGGCGGAGACCTGCTCCAGTTCGTTCTGCTTCTCCTGATGCAGGCCGTTGAGAATCCCGCAGCGGGCATGTCCGGCCTGAAGCAGCATGAGTGGGATGCAGGCTCCTTCGTCGCAGAGCGCCTCCGCCTGGGCCTGGAGTTCGCTGCCCAGCGCGTCGAGCTCCGCACTTGCATGTTCCTTCCGGCGCGCCGCTTCCGCGAGCTCCTGCCGCGCAGCGTCTTCGGCGCGCTCACGCATCTTGAGCAGCGTTTCCAGACCTGAGCGAAACCGGGGCATCTGTTCCTCCAGTCGTTGGGCCGTGAAGGTCTTGGCAGCCGGCGAGCGTATCCGCGAACTGCTCAGGGTTCTGCAACTTACGTGCCGTCCCGACTGGTGACGCTTCGGGGATGCTCAGTATTTCCTCCAGCGCGCCGACGGTGTCCTCGAAGCCGGTGCGCTCGTCCCGGGCCTGCTGCAGGAAGATGTCGATGGGTGTCTTCAGGGTGATGGCGCGATCCACCGCGGCGCTGGACCCGCGCACGTAGGCCCCGAGATTGATGAGGTCTTCGGACTCGCGATAGGCGGCGATGCACGCCCGTATTTCGCGGGCCATGCGCATGTGATGCTCACCAGCCACCTGGGGCATGACCCGGCTCACGCTTTCGGGCACGTCGATGGCCGGGAAATGCCCGGCCGCCGCGAGGCGTGGCGACAAGATGATGTGGCCGTCGAGTATCGCCCGGACCGCGCTGGCCACGGGTTCGTCCATGTCATTGCCATCGACCAGCACGGTGCAAAGGGTGGTGATGCTGCCGCGGTCTGAGTTGCCGCCGCGCTCGAGAAGCCGGGGCAGCGCAGCAAAAACCGAAGGTGTGTAGCCGCCGCGGGTCGGAGGCTCCCCGGTGGCAAGGCCGATCTCCCGCTGTGCCCAGGCGAAGCGGGTGATGGAGTCCATCATGAGCAGAACGTCGCGGCCCTGGTCCCGGAAGTACTCGGCGATGGCGGTGGCCA
This sequence comes from Armatimonadota bacterium, assembly GCA_018056145.1. Taxonomy (GTDB): domain Bacteria; phylum Armatimonadota; class Zipacnadia; order Zipacnadales; family JABUFB01; genus JABUFB01. The sequence continues at coordinate 1,619 of JAGPGE010000522.1, read as the reverse complement.
CCTGGGCAGCCCTGACCACAAGCACGGGGGGCTGGTCACCCGTTGCCACGACGACCACGGAGCGCTGCAGACCGGCAGGACCGAGGGATCCCTGAATGAACTCTCCGACTTCGCGCCCACGTTCGCCGATGAGAGCGATGACATTCACATCCGCACGGGTATTGCGGGCGATCATGCCCAGGAGAGTGCTCTTACCCACCCCGGGCCCGGCGAAGATGCCCATGCGCTGGCCTACTCCACAGGTGAGTAGGCCGTCGATGGCACGCACTCCAAGGGGCAGGGGACGGGAGATCGCCCGGCGCTGGAGAGCTGCCGGCGGCTCGCGCTCCACGGGTTGCGAACAGGTGTCAGCAGGAACCGGCCCTCCATCGATAGGCTCGCCGAGACCGTCCACGACGCGGCCGAGAAGAGAGTCCCCCACCCGGATCGTGACCGGCTCCCCGGTGGCGATGACCCGGCTGCCTACGCCCACGTCCTGGATGTCGCGGAAGGGCATGATCAGGAGGCGATGGCCGGAGAAGCCGACCACTTCACACGGTGCTGGTTCGCAGCCTGCGCGGACTTCGAGCAGGCACTTTTCCCCGACGCGCGCAGGTGGTCCAGCGGCTTCCAGGAGTAGGCCGGCGGAGCGCGTGATGGCGCCCACGGGCTGCGCCAACCTCAAGCCGGCAACGCGCTCACGGGCCGCTGCGAGGGCGCTCACGCTCGTGGGGCCCCTTCGATGGATCCGAGCGCCCGGCGGATGCGCGCCAATTGGGTCTCGACGCGCAGATCGACCTCGCCGGCATCGCTGCGGATCACAGCACCGCCGGGACTGAGAGATGGCGCGCATTCGACCACCAGACCCTCGGCGCCGGGGAAGTCCGCGGCCAGCCTGGAAGCAGCCGCGTCCAGTGCCGCCGCGCAGTTGGGATGCACGCGGACCGTTACGCTGGACGCACCGTGCAACTGCTCGAGGGACTCACGCACAGCGCGGACAACCAGTGCGTCATCGCGTGGGATGCGCTCGCGGATCACCCTCTCGGCAGCGACCGCGCAAAGCTCGATCGCCTCACGCTCCGTCTCCTGCCACAGCCGCGCCAGTTCGGCCTCGAAGCTGTTGCGCAGGAGAGTCAGGTACTCGGCGAAGGCCTCCTGCTGGGCGTCGGCGACGGTCCTGAGCGCCTCCTGTCTGGTCTCGTCCGCAAGGCGGGCGGCCTCGCGACGCGCCTCCTCCAGCACCTGTTCGGCCTGCTTCCGGACGTGATCCAGCATGTCCTGTGCGTGGTCGTATGCACTCGCCGACCCGTCGGGCGAAGCGTCTGAGTGACCCGGCGCTCCTCCAGTGTCCACCTCGCCCGTCGAGGGCGCCTCGAGCTCAAGCTCCGGCAGGTTCTGCTCCCACAGCCTTAGAGGTACGCACGTCTGCAGTTCGTTCTGGGACAGCGAGCTCATCCCCCATCACCTCCCGCCACCATCCGCCGGAGTTCGTCCGCGAGTGCGTCGGGTCGCTCACGCGCCATGCGCTGGATCTCCTCGGCGAGGCGCTGATCCTCGCGCAGAGGGACGACCGCCGGGCTCTGCTCCGGCTGTTCGCGACCTGATGGTCCTTCGGCGGCGGCTCTGAACAGTATTGGCTG
>JAGPGE010000521.1 GCA_018056145.1 Armatimonadota bacterium | reverse complement strand
CCCGTATGATGCCCCACGGGGCGGTGCTCACGGACTTCGCGCTCCCTGCGCGAATGCGGTTCGACCCGAAAACCACGAAGCGACTTATCAGCCCAGCCAATGGAAACAGCTCCGTGGGAATGGCGCTGAATGGACGGTTCTTTGGTGAGCAGCCCACCGACCGGCCATCGGGGTGGCGTCCGAAGCCGTCCGGCCCGAAGGGCTACATCGCCCTGTATGGTGGGCCGCTGGATCAGCGGCCGGACAGAGATCCACCCACCACTTTGAGCGTCACCGATGAAGGCCGAAACTGGCTCGGGTCTTCGGTTGCCGGTCGCGCCGAAGGCACACAGGCGCACGTGAACCGGCCTCCGACCCGGGAGCAGGTTGACCTAGTGCTGGTGGATTCGCCCAATGGGCCCTACCTGTCGGCGGCGCATCTTGGCGGAGAGGGCTTCTTGTGGCGCATCGGCGGCGGCGTGACTCGCGCTGAGGCGAACCTGTCCCGGGCCATGATCCGGCGGGTAGTGGAGCGCCTTTGTGCCTCCGCGCCCGAGGGAAGGACGAAGCTCGGTCTGCTGGCGCTGGCAAACTCCCCCATGCGCGGCGGGTGGTCGGATGTGTCGCTGGACGACTGGCGAGACGAGCTGCGGCAGGTCGGCGCGGTGAAGGCCGGCACGGTCGAGTTCGTGGAGCTCGACAGCGCAGCTGCGATGCTCCAGGCAGCCCAATCCGGCGACTTCCTGGCAATCCTCAACCCGTATGGCGAGTGGGCGCCAGTGCCCGACGAGGGCGAAATGGACGCCACCGTCAAGGCTGTGGGCGAGTACGTGACAGCCGGCGGCAACTGGTTCGAGGTGGGCGGGTATCCGTTCTTCTACGAAATGCGTCCCATGCGGTACATGAGCACCGAGAGCACCTACCCGGCGGCCTTCGCCGACTTCTTCCACCTTGAGACAGAGGGCGGCCAGCTTGCGGTTTACCGGGCGCAACCATTGCCGGATGAACCCTGGCAGGCCGAGAAGGGCGCGCCGTCCTGGTTCACTCCGGGGCGCCTGGCATGTGGCGGCGACGAGCGTGGCGGGTACTTTGACCGGCCATTCGCGACCTTTGTGCAACCGGAGCAGGCCTGGAGCGCACCCACCGTGCTCCTGCAGGTGGGCGCGGAGCCCGGTGCTGCTCTGGCGGCATACTGCCGCGCAAACGGAATCTCGCGCCGTCTGGACGCCAAGATGAGCCCGGAGGTGCTGGAGAAGTTCCGCAACTGTGTCCTGCTGTACTACGCGGGGAACTGCGCGGACAAGACCGAGTTCTTGGACCGGCTCCCTGTGCCCACGCTGGTGCATTTCGCGGACTACCTCAAGGGCGGCTTCGACAAGCAGTATCCGGACCACCTTCCGCCGCATCCGAATTTCGGGACAGGTGAGGAGTTCAGGGCGTTCTTCGACCGTGCTCATGAGCTGGGCCACCTCGTGATGCCGTACACGAACCCGACCTGGTGGTGCTACGACCCGAAGGGCCCGACTTTCGAACGCGAGGGTGAGGAACCGCTCCTGAAGCGTCTAGACGGGAGCCTGTCCCACGAGCAGTACGGGGATAACGCGGGATACACCGTCTGCCACTGGCACCCGGCGGTGCAGACGGCCAACCGCGAAGTGGTCCGACAATTCAGCGAAGATTACCCAGTGGACATTCTCTTCCAGGACCAGTGCGGGGCGCGGGGCTGGCAGTACGACACCAACCCCGCATCGCCCTCGGTGGATGCGTACACCGCCGGGCTGATCTCCATGATCCAGGAAGACTGTGAGCGCAAGCCGCTGTCCACCGAGAGCGGCTGGGACCGGGTGGTGAACCACGAGGCCCAGTTGTGCGGGATGAGTTGGGGCATCGTACCCACTGAAGGCGGCCCCACCTGGCGGCAACTCACCAAGTACGTCCATCATCCATCAACGTGGTCGGTCTTCCCACTGGCCCAGTACATAGCCCATGACAAGTGCTCCATGACCCACCACGATCTGGGCCAGTTCGTCACCAACCGCGAGACGCTCTCGTGGACCCTGGGACTGGGGTTCGGACTCAGCTACCGCGTGAGCGCGGCCTCGCTGGACCGCGACCAGATCCGCGGCTGGCTGGAGTGGCTCGACCGAGTACAGAAGTCAGTGTGCTCGAAGTACGTGGGCGAGCCCGTGGTATCCTTCGAACATGACCGCGGGCCGGACCCCACCACCGCGGATGATGGGATCATCCGTGCGCAGTACGGACCGGTAAAGATCACTGCGAACCTGGGTCCGCAAGCGCGTCTCGAGGCTGGGGTGCGCATCGCTCCGTACGGGTTCACGGCCAGCGCGCCTGGGGTTCTCGCAGGATGCATTGAAGGCGAAGACGGCGGTGAGCCGGTGGAATTCGTGTCGCAGCAGGAGGGAGAGCGCGCCCGGGTGTGGGTGTATTCGCGGGAGGCGCGGGAAGTCACCGTGCCTCTCCCCGATGGCGCCAGCCGGAGGGTGAGTGTCCCCCTGCGGCCGCGGGCAAGCCGTATCTCGCCGCCGGACGAGATTGCCAAACTCGCCCCGGCGAACTGGCCCGGAGACAAGCCACGCATCGGCGTGCTGGACTTCGCCGGAGTGCGTCCGAGCTGGACATCTGTCCAGCCATCTGACTGGTTACTGGCGCTTGAGGGATCGCGGCTTGCCGGTGAGTTGGGCATGCAGATCGCCCGCATCTCCACCACCGAGGCGCTGGATGAAGCCCTGAAAGCCGGGCCGCGCAAGTGGCTGGCCATTGTGAACCCATACGGCGAGACTTTCCCCTCGCCCGGACCGGGACGGTGGAAGGACGGGCTCAAGGCAATCCGCGACTACGTTAACAGCGGCGGGATTTGGTGTGAGACCGCCGGGTACAGCTTCCACAATGCGGTCTGGCAGGACGGGGATATCTGGAAATCGGAGCCTGTCGGGCCGCAGGGCATGGGCATCATGGGCCTGCCCATCGGCGGCGGAGAAGTGGATGCCCCGGGCGAGCCGCTGAAGGTACCGTATGAGGCGCTACAGTGGCTGGGCGCCGATCTTGCCGGCTCCATCGAGAGACTCACGAGCCCCGTGAACCGCGCCCTGCCGAGAGGGCCTGAAGACCCCGGCCACGTCGCATTGGTTGCCGGGCGAAGTGCGGACTTCATCGGCGGATACCGCCTGGACGGCTGGGGCTGGCTGTGGCGCGTGGGCGGCTTCAACCCCAACCCGGATGTAGCAGTGCCGGTAATGGTGAAGGCCCTGGAGTTCGTCGTAACGAACCCCGTACAGCCGATTCCCACTGCGCGCATCAAGACGCTTTGGTCGTTCGAGTTCTGAGCATGAAAGCCGGGAGGACACAATGTTGAGATTGATCGCCGCAATCGCGGTGGTTCTGGTGACAGCGGCCTGGGGAGACCTCACCTGGGACTTCGAATCCCCGGACGAGCTGATGAGCGCGAACCACATGGAAGGCGGCGTGGTCAGCAACGGGACGGTCTTCGGTCAGACCACATGGGACCCGTACATCTTCATGCGCATGCCCGAACTGGGACACAACGTGAGCGAACTGCCGTATCTTACCGTGCGCATGTATTCCTCCGAGGACGCGGACTCCCTCGCGGTGTATTACAAGTGCACCGACGGCCTGTGGGGCCTTGGAAACACGCTCCCGGTGAAGAAGGGCTGGGCGGTGTACCGGGCCGATATGCGGGAAGCGCTCTGGACCGAGTCCGGCATGGCCGCCGAGGCCCGTCAGTGGGGTGGGCGCAACAAGCAGATCATCATGTTGCGCATCGACCCCGGCAACCAGGCCGGGCGCTGGGTGGTGGTCGACCGGGTCACGCTATCCTCAGAGCCCGGCGGCGATCTGGGCGTCGAGCTTGAGCCCCGGGGGACCGCGCAAGGGGCGAGTGTCCAGGTGCCGGCGGAAGTCCAGGCGGGGGAGGGGATTCCCGTTGGGTTCTCGTGTGCCGTGGGCGGGGAAAACAGGCCCAAGAAGGGCAGTCTGCTGGTGGCCATCACCGGTCCGAAGCGGGTCCTGCAGGTTCACGTCCTGCCTGTCAATCTGGACCGGGATGAGCTGAGCGCGGAGGATCTGTTCCCCACCTCGAAGTACTCCTTCGGCGGTGACATGACCGTCACCGCGCGGGTTCTGGAACTGGATGGCGAGGCGCGGGCCCCGGTGAAGGTCGTGAACCCGCTGGTCGGCAGGCAGACGCCACCGGTCACCGAAGTGCGCGACTTCAACGGCGATCCGTCCCTCTACGTGAACGGCAAGCCGGAGCCGCTTATCACCTATCTGCACCACGGTGGCGAGGCCGGCAAGCTGCACGGCGAGATGCGCCAGACCGGGATTCATGTCTTTTCCGACTGGTTCGGCGCCTCTGTGGCAGGCGATCTCGGGCGCAGTGAAGACGGGACGTGTGACTACGCGCGGTTCGATGACTACTTCACGACCGTACTCGAAGCGGTGCCCGAAGCCCGGTTCCTGCCCCACATTGGCGTGGTGGCCCCGCTCTGGTGGCAGAAGCAGCACCCAGATGAGTGCTG
>JAGPGE010000520.1 GCA_018056145.1 Armatimonadota bacterium | reverse complement strand
ACCAGATACTCGCGGAGGCAGAGACCATCTATCCGAACGAACCCGACGGCACGCCAGCCCCACCCAACGGAGGCCTTTCATGAACGTCATCTGCATCCTGATGGACAGCCTCAACCGGCACTTTCTGCCCATGTACGGCAACGATTGGGTCCAGACCCCCAATCTCGACCGCCTCGCAGAGCGCTCAGCCATCTTCACCAATAACTACATCGGCTCCATGCCCTGCATGCCCACCCGCAGGGACCTGTGGACCGGCTGCGTCGAGTTCCCCTGGCGGCCGTGGGGATCGCTGGAGCCCTATGACAACCCTCTCCCCCGGGTCTGCAAGGCCAATGGCGTCACCAGCATGCTAGTGAGCGACCATTACCACCTGTGGGAAGACGGTGGCGAGAACTACCACACGGACTTCGACGGCTGGGAGTTCATCCGCGGCCACGAGAATGACCCCTGGGCGACCGAACCCGCTCCCCGGCCCGCGGAAGTGCTGGACAATCTCACGCCCCGTTACCAGCGCAACATGGCCCGGTTCCAGCGCGAGGCGGACTACCTGTCCCCGCGCACACTCCAGACCACCGCGGACTGGCTCGAGAGCAATCACCATGCCCACGACCGGTTCTTCCTGATGGTGGACGAGTTCGACCCACACGAGCCCTTCCATGTCCCGCCGCCCTATGACACCATGTATGACCCGGACTACGACGGCCCGTTCTTCATCTGGCCGCGTTACGGGCGCAACGACTACTACACCGAGGACCAGGTGCGCCACATCCGGGCGCAGTACGCGGGCAAGGTCACCATGGCCGACCGCTGGCTGGGCAAGGTGCTGGACCGCATGGACGATTTCGGCCTGTGGGACAACACCATGCTCATACTCATGACCGACCACGGGCATTTCCTGGGCGAACATGGCTGGTGGGGCAAGCCTACCTGCCCGCAGTTCGAGGCCATCGCCCACCGGCCCCTGCTTATACACATGCCGGGCGACCCCTGCGCAGGACAGCGCATCGACGCGCTGACCACCACGGTGGACTTCTACCCGACAATCCTGGAGGGTTTCGAGGTTGAGCCGCCCGGACCGTGCCACGGGCGATCAATGGTGCCGCTCATGGACGGCCGGGCCGAGAGCATCCGCGACAGCGCCCTCTATGGGTGGTTCGGGGCACACATGCAGGTCACGGATGGCCGCTGCACTTACATGCGCGCCGCGCGCACGCCCAGCAACGAGCCCCTGTATATCTACACGAACCGCTGGTCCACCGCGCCCTGGTGGCGGATACCCATGCCCGACCAGCGCATGGAATGCGGCGACTATGTCGCCCATGCCAACGGCATGCCCGTATGCCGGATGCCGGTGGAACCCGACGACATGCGCCGCCTGCATTGTGAACCGGAACTGGTCACGGGCGAAGACTTCCTGTTCGACATCAGCGCCGACCCGAATGAGCGCCAGAATCTGGCAGGCACCGAGCTTCAGACCCACTATGAAAACCTCATGCGCTCGGCGATGCAGGAATTGCAGGTCCCGCCGGAGCAATATGAGCGAATGGGGCTATGAGGGCGGACCGCATGCGTATCCCGAGGACTACCGCTTCGGGCCCTTTCGCCCTTGGTCTCTCGGAGGTTTCCATAGCAGGGGTAGCACCACGCTGGACACGAGTACTGCCAGGCCGATGCCCAGCAGCACTGCCTGCCAGAGAGGCAGCCCCTGTCGATGGGCCACGGAGGCCGTCAGTCCGGCAATAATGGCGGCGAGGATGCGCCTGGTCTGGTGCCACGAGGTCAAAGCGAACGCCTCCGTCTATTCCGTCTGCCTGGTCTGTGTTCCATGGGTTCCACGCACCCGGCAGTATGCCCTTTCCGGGCGCTGCCGTGGATTGGTTGGCTTGGGGGGCCGCCGAGCGCCGGGCCAGATGCCCTGCCCGCGACGGCGTCTTTAGCAGCAGGAGTTGGATCAGGAAGTGACACACGCGAAGCATCTTGTCGCAGTCGTTGCCCTGTGGCTCTTAGCCGTCGCAGTCCCCTGCAGCGCCGCCAATCCCGGCGACTTCGACCGTGATGGAGACGTGGACGCAATCGACTTCCGCCTGTATTTGGAAGCCTGGCGTCAGTCGCACCAGACCGGCGAAGCGGTTGACCCGCGCTTTGATCTTGCCGGTGAGGGCCGGCCCGGCCCTCTTGGCGCCGAAATGTTCTTGGACATCATCCTCAGCTCAACGAACATCGCTTCAGACCCCTTTGCCAATGCCGTGCGATACCCGGGCCCGGCGCCGACGCCAGGGAACGTCACCTTCAAGCACGATGGCATCGCCACCACCGTCTCAGCGTTTCCGGGCCAGGTGCAGGTGGTCTTCGACACACCCATCCCGGTCACCACGGCGCGCAGCTTCCTCCAGGGACTTGGCGGAACCATCCTCGCGCAGATCCCCGGCGTGGGCTACTACCTGGTGGGCGTGACGGTTGGGCAGGAGAGCGCCTACATCGACAATGTTCGCAAGAACACCTCTGTCTATTTGGCTTTCCCTCACTTGGCAGGTCTGTATGGAGCCGCGGGCGCAACAGTTGTGGACGACTGCGATGGGAGCCACGGTGCCGCGGTCCAGAAGGTGCTCACTGACCGTGGCGTCACCATCAACGCCTGCCGAGACGACGGTGACAGTCGGCCCATATCCACTTGGACCATCTGGGAGACTGAGAAGGAGATCAACGATCGCAAGACAGAACCCACTCTTATCAATATCTCCTCGTACCAGGGTCTGACCGACGGCGCCGACTGGGAGGAGCAGACTCCCGCACTACAACGCAGGGCCCTTGTGGAATACGCGTATGACCGCAAGTCACTGTTGAAAACTATCTCCCAGATGCCCTTGTTCTACCGCGACAATCTGGTCATCACCCTCTGCGCGGGGAACAACCACATGCCCCTCGATAGCATCCTGGGCGAGATCATGGCGGATCCCGCTCTCGCCGGCGTTCTGCGCAACAACGTCCTGATCGTCGGCTCGAAGGGCCAGGACTTCTCGAACTATGCGTCTCTGTTTCTTGATGATTTCGCCTGGGTCAGCAACCCGGAATCAGCCAACGGTACGTCCTTTGCCGCGCCGTATGCCCTCGCCCTGATAAGCAAGATCATGGACCAGCGCGGGGTGACCGCGTCCGAGGCCCTGCAGATCGCGAAGCAGGCTGCGGCCGCGAACCCCAACCACGAACTGGTGGAATCCGAGGTCCTGCCCGTGGCTCCCGGCGACGTCTACAAGGGCTCGATCGCGGGCGAAACAACCGACACGGTGGACGGCAGCGTCTGGAAGGCCGAGATCTCCCTGGCGCTCACCGTCACTGTCTCCGGGAACGGCCAGCTGATCGACCCGTACCAGGTGAAGCTCGATTTCGAAGGGACACTGGTGGAGACCCTCATCCAGTGCGCAGACCCGGGTGGCTGTGACCCCGGAGGAACATATCCCGTGTCGGGCACCGGGCAGCAGACTTCCCTGGGCAAGATCATTGGGACCGCGCTGCTGGACGGGAATGACGACGGGCTGACAGTCAAGCTTACGGACGGCACCCTCAACCTGGATGGAACGAAACTCACAGGCACCGTCACGGTCGACTCGTTTTCCTTCGACGCACCTGTGACGAAGCAAGTCACCTTCACGCTGAAGCCCTGACAAGGATGCTATGCGCGTCCAGCGCCGGCGGCACAGGAAGGATTCCCTGGATTCCCTGCGCCGCCGGCTAACCATGTTCCGTCAACCCAAAGTCACCCACGCGCCTTGAGGAGGGGACCCTCACGCGCCCGGACAGCCAGACCACAGTCGAAGGCGGCGCACCCGATCGCGAACGCTACCCGCTTCTCGTGGCGTGCGTATTCGCGGTACTGACAGTCGGTTCCATGGTCGTTTCCTGTCTGCGCGCCACCGACGGCCGCCTCATCTACGCCCTGGACGATGCGTACATCCACCTTGCGATCTCCCAAACGCTGGCGGAGACCGGCACCCTCGGCGTGAACGCCGCCACGCCATGCGCCGCCTCCTCGAGCCCCGCCTGGACGCTTCTTCTTGCAGGCGTTTTCAGCGTCACCGGCGTTTTGGAGTGGTTGCCCCTGGCCATCAACCTCCTCGCCGTGATCGTCATCATCATCCTCGCCGATCACGCCCTGCGGGTACATTTCCACTTGCCCGCTGTTCCACGCTGCATCGCGCTGGTCGCGGTGGTCCTGTGTACGCCGCTGGGCCCGCTGGCGATGGTGGGCATGGAGCACCTGTTGCATGTGGCGGCGGTGCTCGCGCTGGTCAGTTATGCACTCGGACAGAACGCATCCCCGGTCGCGCTGGGCGTCCTGGCCGCGCTGGCGACCAGCCTAAGGCTGGAATCCGGTTTCGTGGTCTTCGTGCTGGTGGCGCTCAAACTCGCGAGACACGATTGGCGAGCTGCGGCCGGCCTTGTCTGCGGAGCGGGGCTTGCGGTGCTGCTGCCCGGTTTGTGGCAGATGTCCCAGGGGCATTCCTTCCTGGCCAATTCGCTCATGGTCAAGGGAGTGGGAAAGAGCGGCCTTGGC
>JAGPGE010000519.1 GCA_018056145.1 Armatimonadota bacterium | reverse complement strand
CTACTGCACCGATCCGCTGGAGCTTGGCGCGCCGGAAGCGGTCTTCGAGCAACTGCGGGCGCTGTACTGCGTGGCTGTCAGGGGTTCCGGGCCTCCCGAGCCCTGGGATGGGGTGCATTTCGCGCGCCAGCCCCTGCGTTCCGGTGGCCAGTTCGTGATGGCCTTCAACACCGAGATGCCGCCGGGCGCGAAGCAGGTTACTCTCCCCGCCGGAGACGCCGATGTGCAGGTTCGGCTGGCCAATCGCTACCCGGCATTCACCGCGACAAGGGGCGAGCAGATTCTGGTGGGTGTGGGCTGTTCGGGGGAGGCGACCTTCGACAGCGCGCCGCTCATCTCGGGTGAAGCGCAGGTGGCCTGCCTGTCACTGGACGGCAAGGCGCTGCCCCTATCCGAAGCGGTGCTGCTCTGTCCGTTCTCCGACGGCGCGACTCGGTTCCACTCGCGCCTGCCGGCCGACGAGATGGTGACTGTCGTCGGGGACATCATCGACGGCAGATGGGTAACCTACGAGACTCACCCGGGGAAGACTGAGATCAACCTCACCGAGGACACCATGACGTGCCTGATCGTGATCTGCAAGGCCGGGCAGGCGGAACGCTGGGCGGATGCGGTGGAGGAAGCGATGCGCGAGCCCTGGAGCACTCCGGGGTACTGAGTTGGCGGGAGAACGCCGGGGTACTGATCGAGAGTAACGCAGGCGCCAGATCAGGCCCCGCCTGGTGTGCTTCTCTGATCGCGGAAGCACTGCTTCGAGAAGCAGTGCCACCCGTTCTTCCGCTGTCTGCCGGTTTTCGTTTGTCTTCAGTGGGACAGGTAATCCTACCTGCCCGCCGTACGGAGGGGCCGCATGGGGAAGCGCGTCGGCACGACGCGCCTGCACCCATCCGGCCCGGCTGTTGCCTTTTCATTGGCATCGACGAGCGGACAGCTAACGACCGGGCCGGATAGGTTCCCACCAGAACCGCTTCGCGGTCTCGGTTCCCCCTATACGGCCCCTCCGAACGACAACACCCGCCGGCCGAACGGTTGGAGCGCCACAGCCCCGCGCCAACGGGCCCGCCTCACACCCTCCCCGACAGCCGCTCCGCAAGTCGGGTGAACCGGTCGCGCTGGGAGACGTTGTTGATCGCCCGCCAGATGCCTCGCTGGTTACCCACGATGCACGCCATGCGCTGGGCGCGAGTCAGTGCGGTATACAGGAGATTGCGCTGGAGCATGATGTAGTGGCTCGCGTGTATCACCATCACAACCGCCGGATACTCGCTGCCCTGTGACTTGTGTACCGTGAGCGCATACGCCAGCGCCAGGTCCTCAAGCTCATCGGACCCGTACTCCACCCGCCCCAGTTCGTACTCCACCACCAGTACCCCGCGCTCGCGGTCGATAGCGCTGATGAAGCCGATGTCCCCGTTGTACACGCCCTTGTCGTAGTTGTTCGCGGTCTGCAGGACCCGGTCGCCCTCGCGGAACACTGTCTCGCCGCGCCGGACTTCTCGCCGTCCCGGCCCCGCCGGGTTCAGTGCCTCCTGCAGCCGCTCATTCAGGGCTTTGACCCCGATGGGCCCGCGGTGAAGTGGAGTGATGATCTGGATCTCCCGCGGGTTGAAACCCATCTTCGGCAGGCTCTGGGTGGCGGTGCGGATGACCCGCTCGGCGGCGGCTTCCGGGTCTTCCTCCTCCAGCCAGACGCAGTCTCCCCGTTCCTTTAGCCACTGCTCGTGTTTCGGGAAACGCGGAGACTCGCCGCGGTTCAGCAGGTGGGCGCTGCGGATGATGTCACTGCCTTCGGCCTGGCGGAAGACCTGGGTAAGCCGGCAGACGGGGGCCACCCGTGAAGCCACGAGGTCCCGCAGCACATTGCCCGGGCCCACGCTGGGAAGCTGGTCCGCGTCGCCCACGAGGATCAGGCGCGCGTGGTCCGGCAGTGCCCGCAGCAGATCCCGGGCCAGCAGGATATCCAGCATGCTGGCCTCGTCCACCAGCACCACGTCCGTGTCCAGGGGCTGTTCCGGGCCATGTTTGAACCCGCCCCGGAAAGGATCATACACGAGGAGCCGGTGGATGGTTGTCGCGGGGTGAGCGGCAAGTTGCTCCAGGCGCTTCGCGGCGCGGCCTGTCGGGCTCGCGAGGGAAATGCGCTTGCCCAGGCTCTGGCAGGCATCCACGATGGCGCGGGTGACGGTTGTCTTCCCGGTCCCGGGGCCGCCTGTGATGACGCACAACCCGCTGCGCAGTGAGGTCACCACCGCCTGCGCCTGCTCGGGGGTTAGCTCAGTCGCGCCCATGCTCTCGCGGCGTTTGAGCCAGGCGAGGATGTGGTCCTTGCCGGGCGCTCCCGGCATCTCAAGATCGGTCAAGCGCGACAGGACATCGGCCACCTGACACTCCGCGTCATGCATGCGCTTGAGGAATATCCCAGTCTCATCGCCCAGGGCCTCGCGCACCACGCTCTCGGAGGCAACCAGGCGGTCCAGGCCCATCTCGATGTGCTGCCGGGAGACGTCGAGGAGCGATTCGGCGCGCTCCATGAGGGGTTCGGCGGGCAGGAACAGGTGGCCCTCGCCGGTTGCGGAGTCCAGCACGTGCAGCAGCCCCGCCTCAATGCGCGAAGGGTCTTCGGCGGAGATGCCCACCACCCGCGCGATCCGGTCGGCAGTGAGGAACCCGATGCCCCGGATGTCCTTGGCCAGCCGGTACGGTTCGCGCTCGAGTATCTCAACCGACTGGTCGCCGTACCGCGCGTAGATGCGCCCGGCGATTGCCCCGCCGATGCCCTTTTCGTGCAGGAAGACCATGATGCGGTGCACGGTCTTGTGGCGCTGCCAGGCTTCGAGAAGCGACGCCGCACGCTTCTCGCCGATGCCTGGCACTTCGCAGACCCGCTCGGGCGCGGAGTCGAGAATGTCCAGCGTCTTGTCTCCGAAGCGCTTCACCAGGCGCTCTGCCAATGCCGGCCCGATGCCTTCCACGAGGCCTCCGGACAGGTACGCGCGGATCGCGGCAGCGGAAGTCGGCCGCACAAGCTGGTAGCGGGTGAAACGGAACTGCCGGCCGTATTGGGGGTGGTCGGCCCATTCGCCGAACAGCCGCACGCTCTCCCCCACATCGGGGCTGAGCATGTTGCCCACAACATTGACGACCTGGTGCACACTCACCTGCAGGCGGGCAACAGTCCAGCCGGTGTCGGGCGCATGGAAAGTGATGCGCTCCAGCACGCCGTCCAGGCTGTGTTCGTCCATGCCCTCAAGCTGCATCTTCATTGGTCGCCGATGGACTCAGTAGATATAGACCGGCGTGCCCACGGATACCATGGAATACAGCACCTGGGCGTCCGCCTTGTGCTGCCTTACGCAACCGTGAGACGCGGGCCTTCCGAGGAGCCGGTAATACCCGGGCGAGGTTGCGTGGATTCCGTGGCTCCCGCTGGAGGTGATGCCCAGCCAATAGGGCATGTGAACGCGATACAGGCTGCTAAAAGGGTTCAGCGCCTTATTGAAAACCTTGCCCATCGCACCTCGGCTTCCACGGGAACCTGGCTTCATCTTCGGTGTCTGGAAGGGCGGCACCGCCGTGGAGATCATGTGCATGCGCCTGATCCGGCCGCCCTCGAAGTAGTACAGCCGCTGCAGGCGCTTGCTGATGGCGATGCAGGTATCCGGCAGATCCCCGAACTCCCGCGGCAACAGGAGCACCGGGATCTCGTGGGCGGCAATCTGCTTGCCCGCGGCATCATACGCGCCGATCCTCAAGCGCAAGGCTGGCCCATCCAGCCACGGCACCTGCCAGGCAACGTGCCCGGTGTTGGGGAGCATATCGCCCTTGACGACACCCGAGAACCGCCCGCGGTCCTTGCCCCCAAGCTGGCAGCGCTCACCGTAGTAGTAGATGCGCACCTGAGTTGCCAACTCGGGCGCAATCCAGCGGATGGTCACCGTCTCCCGGTCCCGCCAGATTCCGTTGGGCTTCGGGCTGATGAAGCGCAGAACGTCGGTGTCCGGGAGCGCGATGGTTGGCTCCGCCGGCAGGGGCTCGATCTCCACCGGCGGCTCAGGCTCCGGCTCGGGCTCCGGCTCGGATTCCGGCTCGGGTTCCGGCTCGGGCGCCGGAGGCGGGGGCTCCCCCGGCACATGGTCGTGAATGTGCGGCGGCACCGGAGTCTCTCTCGCAGTTGACCGCGCGGCGTAGGAAGGGCACAATCCCACGGCGAGAATGATGAGCGCGACAGACAGTGGGGTCGGGTGGCTGAATGGCGTCAGGTTTCGATGCATGGTCCGCTCAGTAGTTCATCCTGGTGTGCTCTGTTGTTCCCGACGGGCCGCAGGCAATCATATCCTGCAGGGAGAATAGGCGCAAGCCGGTGGATAAAGGGGCACCACTGCTTCTCGAAGCAGCGTTCGCGCCAAGACGCACCAATCAAGGCATGTTGCAGCGTTCACCGGGCATGATGGCGGCGATCCAGAAGGCAACCACCACGGGAGACAAATCATGACACGACGCGAAGCGAAAGAGCGCCTGCGGTCGGACCGGGCAATGATCGGCACCATGTTCCT
>JAGPGE010000518.1 GCA_018056145.1 Armatimonadota bacterium | reverse complement strand
CGAGCACATACAGCCCCCGGCCCGTACGCGCCGCGATGTTCACGAAGGGCAGCACGCCGTCGCTGCCGAGATAGGCGTTGATTGTCAGCGCATCCGGGGCCGCAAGACCACCGGGCGGGTCAAGATACGCTTCGGCATAGGCCTCTGCAGTGGAGCCGATATCCGAGCGCTTCGCGTCCAGAATCACCGGGACCCCCGCGGAACGCGCTTCGGCGATCACATCCCAGAGGGTCTGGTAGCCGGGCGGCCCGAGCAACTCAAAGAAAGCCGCCTGGGGTTTGACCGCCACCGCACAGTCGGCCACCGCGTGAATAATCGCCACACAGAACTCGGCGAAGGCGCCCGCTGCTTCCCGTGGGCCTGCTTCCGCAACCTGTCTGAGATGCGGCGGCAGATTGTCAACTCGCGGGTCCAGCCCCACGCAGACGCGGCTGTCCTTCCTGCCGATCTCGGCGTGCAGGCGGTCCGCGAAATTGCCCATGCGTTCGCTGCCTCCGGTATCCGTGAACCCAATCGTAAAGATGATTATACAAGCAGCATCCGGGGGCTGTCAAAGCGCCCTCGAGCGGCGCTGCGGGCGCTCTGGACGGCTTGGGTGCGTACGACTATAATACTGCGTGCGGTTTGCGTCCCCGGACCACGTGGTCTGTGTGCCGGGGCTCCGGAGGTGCACAAGGATGCCGATGAACTCAGTCCATGCCCGGTTGATTGCCGTGACCTTCATGCTCTTGTGCGGGTGCGCGGCGGCGCAGTTCCAGTGGTCGGCTCCCGCAGCCCCGTATGGTGGCCAGATGCCCTCGTATTTCGGTGCTCCCGTTGCGCCTGCGGCACCCGCCGCCGCCGCGCCGCTGGCTGACCCGCTTCAGCCCTGGCTTGCTCCCGCTCCCGCTGCCACCGCAGCCCCGGCGGGGGCCGGCGCGGTCCCGGGCTCCACTGCCGGCGGATGGTACAGCCCCTGGGGCGCCACGCAGCCCGCGACCGCAGCACCACTGCCCGCAATCAACCCCGGCGGCGGGTTCACCGGCCCCGGGATGGGTGGATGGTACACGCCAACGCCCGAGACCCAGCAGCCGCTTGCGCCCAATCCGTGGGTACAGCAGACACCGTCCGGCTGGTCGGCCACTACGGCCGCACCTGCGCCGGCCTCGCCGTGGGTGTCCGCGGCACCGCCTGTGGCACTTCCGCAGAGCGGCTGGCAGCAGACCGCCCCACCTGGCGCCGCTGCTCCAGCAGCGCCGAGCATCCTGTGGAACACCGCGCCGACACTGCCGCAAGCCACCGCGGGACCGCTCGGACCAGCCGACGGTCTCCTGCCCAACCCGTGGCTGAGTGCGGCCCCGCCGGCCACGATTGCGCCGAACCCCTGGATGAACACGGGGGTTCCCGGTCTGGCCGCCTCGCCGGACACAACCCTTGCGCCGGGATGGACCCAGCCGGCGGCCACCGGGTGGCCGTACGCTCCGACGGCGCCCGGCGCGCCCGAGATGCAGCCAGCGGCGCCGAATCCGTGGGTAACCACGCCTTTCGGCCAGGGAACCGCCACGGCTCCGACGGTCGCTCCCAACCCCTGGTTGCCCGGCGCAACCACTCAGCCCTCCGCGGGCGCCTGGTGGCAGCGGAACACCGTCCCCACGTCGCCCGGCATGTACGGCACGCCGGCGGCATCTGACGCAAACGCAACGAACCCAACTCCCTGATCGGGGGGCCAGGTTCGACCACTCGGGTAGCGGCGGGGGGGCCGCAAGAGCCGCTGCCCCGCTGCGAGCCTGCCGATGAACATCCTCTTTGTTGACCGCAACGCCAAGATCGGCGGCGGGTCTACGTACCTGCGCACGCTGGTCCCGGCTCTCTCCGACCTGGGGCACGCCTGCTATCTCGTATCCTCCGGTGGCAGCAGTTACCACCAGGTGAGGCCCGTATTCCGTGACGTCGTAGCTCATCCCCC
Organism: Armatimonadota bacterium; assembly: GCA_018056145.1. GTDB lineage: Bacteria > Armatimonadota > Zipacnadia > Zipacnadales > JABUFB01 > JABUFB01. Next base: position 2,615 of record JAGPGE010000518.1, on the reverse strand, counting down.
GCTGCCCGTGCTGGCCTCAATGGCGGTCTCCCGCGCCGTGGAACGCTGGTCCATCGATATCGTGGTCACTCAGACCCTGAACAGCGCGGTCCATGCGCTGGGCGCCTGTCGCCGGGCACGCGTTCCGCTCATCATGAACATCCACAGCCGGCGGGACATGCGTCCCGGGCTGGATGCCATGGCATATGCATCGCGAATCATCGGCATGAACCAGGGCACGGTCGAGCACATTCGGCGCGAAGTCCCCGAGTATGCCGACAAGGTGTACCAGTCCGTCTTGCCGGTGGACTGCAACCACTTCAGCCCCGAGCCCCGGGAGAGCACGTCAGATTTCACGGTGCTCCATTGCTGCCGCTTGAGCCGCACCAAAGGCACGCAGGTCTTCACCACGATCTCTGCCATGGAGGCACTTCTGCCCGAGCTGCCTGACCTTACCCTTGTGGTCGTTGGCGGTGTCGGAAACCGTCTGCGCATGGTGCGGGATGCCGCCGAGACCCTCAACGTCGCACACGGGAAGATGGTGGTCACCGCGCCTGGTCAGGTTGACGACACCAGACCTTACCTGCACCAGGCGGATGTGGTGATCGGCGCCGGGTACGTGGCTCTCGAAGCGCTCGCGATGAACCGCCGACTGATTGGGGTCGGTTTCGAGGGCGTCTGGGGACATGTGGACGAGGCTGACTTCATGGATGCTCTTGGGGGCAATTTCGGGGACACCGCGGCGCGTCTCGGCGAGCCCACTCCCGAGATCATGGCCGACCTGATCCGTGATGCACACGCGCGGCACCGGGAGCAGGGGCAGATCACCTGGGGCAGCGGACGGGTGCGCGCCATGTGCGACCCTCAGAAGGTGGCAGCCGATCTTGCGCGATTGTACGAAAACGCCCGGGCCGGCGGCCAGCCGTAGGAGGTTGCCCTATCATCCGCGGGCAACGGACGCATAGACCCTCTCCAGATCGTCGCATACCCGGGCGACGGAAAACTCCTGTCCAATCGCTTCGGACGCCCACCCCAGAGCCCTTTCGCGCTGCCAGGCAGCGTGTGCGGCCAGCACCTGGTCAGCCAGCGAGTCCGCAGTCACGTCGCGGTCGAAGGCGTCGTGATCCCCGAAATTCGCCTCAATGGATGCATCCAGATTCTCCCGCGTCACGTACCCCGTCAGCCCCTGGATGCCCACCCCGATGGTATGCCGCCCGGTGGCCAGGGCTTCCAGCGCCACATACCCGGCCCCGATGACGCAGTCCGCCGAGGCGATCAGCGGCGCCGTGTCCAGAGTCTCCCCGGCGTACCGCACGGCTTCCCGGCCCAGTCTGGCGTTGGCCTCACGCACGGTGCGCCCCATTTGCCCCTGGCGCGACCCGCCGCCGACGATGGTGAGGCGCAGGCCCGGCACCTGGCTGTCCACCGCGGCCAGCATCGCCAGCAGGTCACGAGCATATGCAGCCTTCCTGCGGGACATCCGGCCGCAGTACAGCAAGTGGAAACCGCCATCCTCGTGGGGCGGGCGCAGGTGGAAACGAGCGGGGTCCACGGCCAGGCGGCTGAGAACGGTCTTGCCGGCAACGCCCTCAACCTGCCCCACCCAGTGCTGCACTGAACGGTTCATCACCATCACCGCACCCGCCCCGCGCAGGACCGGATCGGCCTCATGCAGTGGGATCAGGCTGTGGGCATGCTGGACAAGCGGCACCCCTTCTGCTCTGCAGGCCGCGAGTGACAGCGCGCCGGAGGTGACGGTGTGGGCATTGACCACGTCGATCTCCCGCAGCCGGATGGCCCGGCGCAGGATGAAACTGCCCGCCGCGCGCACCGGAGGAGCGACGATCACCCGGGTCTGCACGGCCTCGCGCAGTTTCGGCAGGAGCGGCCCGGGGCCGATGAGCAGGTGAACTTCATGCCCTCGGGCGATCAACTCCGGCGCCACGGCGAGAATATACGTATTTGCGCCGCCAATGCGGGCATTGCGGTGGACGATGAGGATTCGCATGGTCCCTGTATTCCAGCGCGAGGTGGACTGGCGCCCCAGTATACACCAACAGCGGCGACCCGGGCCGGGCGCTGTTCGCAGGTCATCCCGTGTGCCGCGGCGAACAACACCTGGGGAAGCCGACACACTTGGCGAGAGGGAGGCTGAAAAGCCATGGCACGCAAGCAAAAAGACGCGGAGCTTCTGCTCCACTTCTATGAAGATATGCTGCGCATCCGCTTCTTCGAGGAGAAGATCCGGGATGTCCTGCTGCCTAACAAGCTGTTCCGTGGCAGTTCGCACCTGGGTATAGGGCAGGAAGCGGTCGCGGTGGGTGCGATCCATGCCCTGCGCGAGGATGACCCGGTGATCAGCACACATCGCGGCCACGGTCACGCCATCGCCAAAGGCATGGACCCATACGTGATGTTCGCCGAAATCATGGGCCGTCGCACTGGGTGCTGCAAGGGCAAGGGCGGTTCAATGCATCTGGCGGACGCCTCGAAGCACCTCATGGGCGAGAGCCCTGTGGTCGGCTCCAATGCCGGAATGGCTGCGGGGATGGCCTTTGCCGTGCGACTCGAGGGAAGTGGGCGTGTGGTCGCGAGCTTCTTCGGCGAAGGCGCGCTCAACACCGGCGCCTTTCTTG
>JAGPGE010000516.1 GCA_018056145.1 Armatimonadota bacterium | reverse complement strand
GCACCCGGACCGGCCGCCCCTTCGGGGCTTGTGATCCTTTGCTCGGGGCCGGAATCCCCCGGCTTCCGCCGGGGGCTATAGGCGGACGGCTCCTTCCGGAGCCTGACGGCACACGGCCCGGCCTCAACACCGCGCGCAGAAGGCCCTGGTCACACACGAGGCCGACATCCATACCAGACAACCGATGCTCCTTGGCCCCACGGTGCTGTCTCTCACGTGTGCAGGGCCCCACGGTGCCGTTTCCCACGGGTGCGGGGCCCTGTCATCTGGACGGCGATGACATCCCGCACCTGATTGCAGACTCGCCCTCCTGCTAGCCGTGGAGGTTTCGGTATGGGCACGCCTGCTGGACGACGGTCGCGCCCGGAGGTGGCCTCCAATTCTCAAGGATGTGCAACAAAGGTTTCACAGAGTCTTGACCTTGAGGCAAGTTTGAGTTAGTATTGAGCGGATGGTATAGAAAGCATAGGGGCAACACGAGCCACTCGCTAGGGGGCGAGAAGGGTGATCGGCGAATTCTGGAGCAGGGTCGGGGAGTTCTGCGCGGATGAGGACGGGGTTACCACCCTCGAGTACGCGATCATGGTTGCGCTCGTGGCGCTGGGTTCGGTGGGGGCCTGGAGTACTCTCATCGACCTTGGCCACAAAGTGGGCGGGGTGGTTGAGCGGACGTCCGAGGGGTTCACGAAGGCCGAGAGCGTGGTCCCGAGTCCGATCCGCTGAACTGCTCCGCCGGTGAAGTGGCGGGGCGGTTTCGCTCGCCCGCCGACTTCGACGTCCAGTCGTTTGACCCGGTCGCCGCAAGCCGTTGCTGTAGCAGCGCGCCGCGGTACGCCTCTTCAGCCGCAGTCGCAGGGCGTCTTCCCACATTTCGGACATCCACCGCCGTAACGTTGCGCTGATGCCTGCTCCAGGTCTATCCCCTTCATGTTCGCCAGAGTCGTGAGCCACGCCAGCACGTCCGCGAACTCTTCGGCCTGCTGTTCGGGAGTGCCTCTGCGCAGAGCCCGGGAGAGCTCGCCCACTTCCTCCACCAGCCACATGAAGGTGCCATCCACCCCGCGCGCACTGTCCTTCTCGAAGTAGATATCGCGGATCAGGCCCTGGTACTCGCGTATAGTCATCAGTCTATCTCCACGGTGACGGGCTGATTGAAGCGTCCCTGAATCCAGACTACCAGGTCTCGTCCATCTCTCTCGCGCCCGGTCTCGACGCGCGCGGCCTTCGGGCACCGCACATTGCGCAGCAGTTTCGGCGCGTTCAGGATGACGAATGCCGGGTTCACGACTGGCCCGCCCTCCTTGCTCAGCCTTAGCCTTACGGCGCCGGGCAGCCCGTAAGCGTCCAGCAGGTACGCTCTCTGCTCCGGGTCGTAGCCCCGGTTGAGGGCGCCCCGAACCTCAAGTGTCCCCGGCTTCAGCCAGTTGTCCGCGTACTGCCGGGTGTCTCTCTCGCTGCGGCAGGCGCCGATGAGCCAGCGCCAGACCTCGAAGCCTTCGCCGGAGCGGTCTGCCGGGTTGACGATGTTGACGAGATTGCTGTGCGTGGGTCGCTGCCAGTCCGCCGGGTCGTCCAGCCAGGTGGTGCGGATTCCACGAGACACGGGCCAGTGGATGTAGGTGTTGAACACGCCGGGCTTGTCCACCGGAGGGTCGTACCAGGTCTTCACGTCGATGCGCTGGGAGTCCACAACGATGAAGGGGGACGGCTGGCCGGGGATGTTCACCCGGGCGATCAGATGCGGCCAGTCGTCGACGCTGAAATAGGGCCTTGGCCATGTGGGACGCTCGGAGCGCCCGTCGGCGGTGAGGAAGGTGACCGCCTGGTCTTCCAGTGACTTGTGGGGCCCATTGCCGGGCCGGTTCAGAGCGATGAACTCCTGGTTCTCGTGCCAGCCCGACTTGATCCACGCCACCAGCTTGCGCACCCCAACCGCGTCCGGGTAGAGGGTGTAGTACTCGTCAGCCCGCTCATCGCGGATGACCTTCCCGGTGAAGTCGGTGAGCGCGTAACTCCAGTGGACCACCACGCGCGCCGGAGAGCTCTCCACGATGCGCGCCCGGGAGTACCGGCAGTCCTTGTCCATGATGGGCTCGACGCAGTCCACCGCGCCGTAGTACTCGGGCTCCGCTTCCAGCCATTCGTAGGTAAGCCAGGCATTGTTGAAGGCCCAGCAGGGGACGTAGCTGGCGCCGCGCCAGAAGACGAACCGCGGCGCGCCGGGGAAGGTCACCACTACATCGCGCAGGTGCGAGCCCACCCACAAGTCATCCCACGGGCGCGTCTTCTCTAGCGAGGTGTAGACCGGGTCGAGGTAGCGCAGGTTGGCGTAATGCGCGCCGAACCCGGGCTTCCAGCCCCGTGGCACCACCCGCAACTGCCAGCGTGCCCTTGCAGACTGCTCTCCCGCGGTAGCGCGGACTTCGAGGGAGTAGACCCCGGGCTTCAGACCGCCCTGCCCCAGTTGCACGCCAACGGTCTCCACGCCACCCAGTTGCCCGTCCGCTCTGCCAAGCTCCTCGCCGTGGCTGCCCCGGAGGATAGCTCGCACGGTCATCCCCGCCGCGAGGTCGGGCCGGGGTGCGATGAGCACGGTGATCGCCTGGCCGGGATGCATCAGGCGGACGCGGTCAGGCATGAGGCCGAAGCCGTGATCCACGTAGTTCGGTTCGTCTGGAACGGACGCCTCGAAGGCAGCGACGGGCGCGTCTTCGGCAGTTGAAAACTCGCAGCAGGCCAGTTCAACCGCATCTCGCACCAGCCGCGCAGTGCCCGCGCCGGGGAGCACCGGCAGCCACAGTGCCCGGTAGTTCGGCTTCGGCGCGAGCCAGTCGATCTCGCGGTTCCAGGCAGTCGGGCCGCATGTAAAGCGCAGCCACGCGGTCTGGCGGATAGTCCCCGGTAGGGCGGCCTCGATGACGCACAGACGCTCCATCCCCCGCGGTCCCGGACGGAAGCTGGGCTTGGGGTGGACGGCCAGGAGGGGCTCGGCAACCTCGCGGATGGTGGAATACCAGCCGCTTCCCGTCCACAGGTCTTCGGCATACTGGGAGCGCGGAAGCTTGTCGATGTCGCGCGTCCCGAAGTAGCTGAATACGGGCGCGTCCTGGTCGATGATCTGGCCCGTCGCGATCTGCAGGACGAGAGCAAGCAGCGCGCCCGCGATCAGTGGCATGTGAGCAAGCTCCGTTTCCCGGTGTCTGTGGATGACCGACGCCCGCAGGTTCGCCGCGCACGGCGGGTATCCTTGTCCGTGCTTTGTCAGGCGGACGCAGCGTGGTATAATCGTAGAAACGTCGCTAGGGGAGCCCTTCGGGGCTGAGATAGCGGAGACCCCGCTGACCCTGGGAACCTGATCCGGTTAGTACCGGCGTAGGGAAGCGACAGACGCGCGCCTGATATGGGTCGCCGGCTGCATGCTTCCTCAAGATGCCGGCGGCCCTTTGCTTTGGGGGCCGCCGCACAAAAGGAGCGGTCTCAATGAGTCAGATCAAGGAAACACTGATCACCCGCCTCATCGTCGACGCCTTCGCGGACGACTTCCGCGACTCCCTGGAGCTGGACGTAGCCATCGCGGGAGCCGGGCCGTCCGGAATCCACGCCGCGAAACTCCTGGCTCGGCAGGGCTACAAGGTGGGCGTGTTCGAGCGCAATCTTCATGTCGGCGGCGGCATGTGGGGCGGCGGCATGCTCTTCCCGCGCATCGTTATCCAGGAGGATGCCCGAGCGATCCTGCAGGAGGCGGGTGTCCGTCTGAATGAGCGCGAGCCCGGCCTGTACACCGCCGATTCCGTGGAAACCGTGAGCAAGTGCGCGGCGGCGGCCATCGACGCGGGAGCGCGGATCTGGGTGGGCGTGTCTGTGGAGGATGTCATCATCCGCGAGGCCGACCGGGTCTCAGGCATTGTCATCAACTGGGGAGCCGTGGAGATGGCGGGCCTGCACGTAGACCCGCTGGCGCTGGAGGCGAAGGTGGTCATTGACGCCACCGGTCACCCGGCGGAGATCGCCCGGCGAGTGCTGGCGAAGATTCCCGGCGCGTGCCTGTGCGACGGCGCCACCCGCGTTCCGGGCGAGAAACCGATGTGGGCCGAGGTGGGGGAGGGGTCGCTGGTACCCAACACCCAGGAGGTCTATCCCGGCCTGATCGCCTGCGGCATGGCGGCGAACGCGGTGTTTGCAGGCCCGCGCATGGGAGCGATCTTCGGCGGGATGTTCCTGTCCGGGGAGAGGGCAGCGGAGATAGCGGTGGGGATGCTGGGGCGCGGGGTATATTGAGGAGGAGTCGCCCCGCTCGAGCGCGAAACTGCAACGACCAGAGGGACGACCAGTTCGGGGAGGGGCAGCCACTTTGCGCCCGTTGACAGAAGGCCCTTCGGCAAGAGACGCTAACGCGCTGGTGGACTTGCCGAAGTTCATCACGCGCATGCCGCCGGCAAGAATACGGGCAGGATCCCTTCGGATCATCGCGACCAGCGTGTACGACTCGTCTGGGCGTCGGACGGGGCTCAAGGTGGACGCGCACGTGTCTCTACCTACTAGACGAGGAAGGCACGGCGAGACGCCGC
>JAGPGE010000517.1 GCA_018056145.1 Armatimonadota bacterium | reverse complement strand
CCGGCATGCTGGGTGGGATCGGTGTGCCGATGGTGGCGGATGCGCGCACCGTGGATGTGCTCAACGTCGAGCGAATCGGCCCGGACATACTGGTGGAAGGCTACATCTCGGCGCCGGAGTGATCCGCTTCTGGGGGGAACGCGTCGTGTACCGGTCTGTTCTCAGATTGCTGGCCACGGCGGTAAGCTCGCCCGAACTGCTCCTCGCACCTAGCGAGCGGCGCCGGATCCCCTCCGCCGAATCCCGGTCGCGAGACGGTGCGGCCGCTGAAGATCTGGCCGCCGTCTATCTCGCGTTGCGCGGTTACCGGATCCTGTGCCGGCACCGCGTGAACTCACTGGGCGAACTGGACATCGTGGCCCGCAAAGGACGTACCCTTGTGCTCGTCGAGGTCCGGTCCCGGCGCGCTGGCAGCCCCGTCTCCGCCCGGAATACGCTCACCGCGGCCAAGCGGCGACGCCTCGCAGGCTGTGCGGAGCTGTTTCGTCGGGAACACGGGCTTGTGGCGCTCCCATGGCGGATCGATCTCCTTGCCGTGGAGTTCCCCGCGAAGGGAATGCCGCGCGTGGCCGAACACCTTGTGGACTGCATCGGCGACCAGGGCCGGCCGTGAACCTGTGGATCGCCCGGCGCTTTCTTTCCCATTTCTTACCAGACGCGTAACCGCAGCTTCATCAAGGCCTTCTATACTGCAGTCACTCAATCAGAGTGAACCCGTCGCTCCGCCCTCGGCGCTCTTACCAAGCCTGAGCCAGGGAGGGGGCATCCGTCAGGGACCTGGGTGGAAGGGAAGACCACCCGTGGATATCTGGCGGTTTTTCTTTTTTGGGGGGAGGTTCCGGGGACACAGGGCAGGCTGCCGTAAGCGCCGCTGCCTCTCGAAGCAGTGCTCGGCACACATCACGTCACGCCTGGCGGAGTGTTAGCAACTGCTGAAGCGCGCTTCGGGAACGTCGCTTCCGCTCAGGATGCGCTCGATCACCCGGGCGAAGTCGCAGTAGTCGGTGACCGGCTTCGTGTAATACCACGTGCAACCCAGTTCGCCGCCGATCTTGACGTTCACCGGATCGTTCAGTGCGGTCAGCATGAGCACCGGCACGCACTTCCAGCGCTCGTCCGCCTGGATCCGCGTGAGGGTTGCCCAACCGTCCAGCCGGGGCATCATCACGTCGAGGATGATGAGGTCTGGCGTTACCCTCTCGAGGATTTCCAGACACTGAACCCCGTCGTACGCCTCGAGCACCCGGTACCCTTCGCCCTCGAGGAAGATCCGGGTCGCCATCACCATGTCGCGGAAATCGTCCACCAGCAGTATGGTCGCGCGCGCTTGGTCCCCGGTCGTCATCGCTCGCTGTCCCCCAGTCGTGTACCCGACGCCTCGAACGCAGCGCAGGAGCACGTCACGTCTGCGGCCTGATGCGGCGTTCCTCGCGCGGGTCGATTGCAAGCAACCGTTCCACCACAAGCCCGATATCGTCAAACTGCAAGGGCTTTTCCTTGATCTCGTACCAGTCGCAGCCCAGGAACCATCCCTTGGCTTCGTCGGAATCGGCTGACAGGCCCGTGAGCACCAGTACGCGGATGTCCCAGGTTGCGTCGCTGCTGCGCAGGGTCTCGAGCACTTCCCAGCCGGACATCTCCTCCATGACCAGATCGAGGATCATCAGGTCCGGCTTGCGGCGCGCGATGAGGCGCAGGGCTTCGGCTCCATTGACGGCCGTGCGTACCTCGTAACCCAGTGAATCCAAGTACGTCCGGAGCGCGTGGCGCATCCCCTCGTCGTCTTCCACAACCAGTATGTACGCCGGCATAGTCTTGCCGGGGCGCTGCGGACGCCGCGCTGTGACGGGCCGTGTGGCGAGATCTACTCGATGAGTGAGGGGATCGCACGCCTCCTGGCCTTCCCCCCCGCGGCGCCCTGGCAATCGCCGTCTATCCTCCTGTGTCAGCCTCGTGCTCTCTCTCGTGCTTGATCTGCAGTGCGCGGCTCACATCATGGACGGTCCTGCGATCCCGCGCGTAGGGCAGGCCCTGCGTGCGGGCGTATTCCTTGAGTTCTGCGAGGATACGAGACAACTGGCCCACATGGGCGATGTCCTCGGCTTCATTCGTGGCGCACGTCACGGTCAGCGTCATGAGCGGGAAGCGAACAGGCTTCCCGGATGCCCGGTCCAGCGCGGTAACGAACCCGCGGGCCGCATCCTGCTCATCATAGAAGCTCCGGCTGCGATCCGCGAACGCTGCCGCGGCACGGGTCGCCACGTCATCCGCCTTGCCTGGACTGGTGACGACGAAGTAATCGTCGCCGCCAATATGATAAACGATTCCGTCTCCGCGTGCTACCATCCGCAGCATTTCTGCGGTTTCGAGGAGCACCCGGTCGCCGCGCTGGAAGCCGTAACGGTCGTTGAAGGCCTTGAAGTGGCATAGGTCCAGCGCGAGCACCGCCAGTTCACCCCGACGCTTCAGGCCCTCCTCCAGCCGCCGCTGGAGCGCAGCGCCGCCGGGCAGGCCAGTGAGCGGGTGCAGGTCCAGGTCCGCCGTCCGTCGCCGGATGACCGCCCGCACTCTGGCGGCGAACTCAGCGGACTCGTCAGGCCACACAAACAGGTCCTCGGCACCGGCGTCGATGGCCTGCGCCTTGCTGTAGACGGGTGCCTGGGAAGCTAGCAGTATCACCGACGGCCCCGGCGACGGGCCGCCGTAACTTCCGGGAAGCGGCAGGTCATCAAGCCGGTCGGGAGCGTCAACGATCACTACGAGCGGGTCTCCCCTGAGCCCCCCGCTGCCGATGTCGCACGGTCTCAGGCCAGTTGCGGCAAGAGCATTCGACACATCGCTGCGAAGTTGCTCGTTGCACATCATCATACCCACACGCGTCTCCAGGCATCCCAGACGCCAACACCCCTCTCGTCAGCGGGGTCAATCCGGCGGCCCGGCGGTCACGCGTCCTCTTCCGTCGCTTCGTCCACCCAGTGCACCGACCGGAAGTTCCGCGGGATGCTCCTGCGGAAGCTGTGGGCCGGGTAGCCCAGCGCAAGGACGCTGAATATCTGGTTGTCCGCCGGTATCGCGAACTCGGCACGCAAGTCAGCATCGCGTTCCACCGTACTGTTGGCCATGCCCAGCATGATGGAACCCAGCCCCATTGCCTCCGCCTCCAGCATGGCATATGTCGACGCGATCACGCAGTCCGTCTCACCCGCGGCAGCGGACTTCGCGACGTGGAAGAGCAGCATGGCCGGAGCGCCCCAGGTCACGCAGTCGATCCCCTCTTCGTGATAGAGCTTCAGCCACGGGTCCAGCAGGGGCAACAATTCCTGCTCGACAGCAACCACCGCCTTGGCCGGGGCCATGCGGTGGAATATGAAACGACCGATGGGGTTGGACAGCATCTTCTTCAGTTGCTCGCACTGCGCCATGGTCGGGGCCACCAGCTTCTCCACGATATCGCGCGTGGGAAGGACGGTGATCTCCACCTGGCTGGGGGGGAACCCCATCGGCGCCATTGCGGCCGCGTCGATCACCCGCTGCAGCAGTTCGCGGGGCACCGGCTGGTTCCTGAACTTGCGTACCGACCTGCGCCTGCGAAAGAGAGTCTCCAAAGCCTCGACTTCGGCAGGCTTCCCGCCCAGTTCGCCGAACTGTCCCGGATCCAGGCCGTTGACCGTCACGGCTCCCGTGGGGCAGATCGCCATGCAGTGCCCGCACTGGACGCACAGGGCGCTGTTCTGCGGGTCGACTTCCACCACCCCATTGGTTCGGCGGAAGACCCACGCGGGGCAGATGGTTACGCACAGTCCGCAACGGGTGCAAAGTTCGTCTGAGATCGTCTGGCCGGGTGTTTCCGGCGTAATGTCACTCGACATGGTGGACCTCCCGAGCTGCGCCATCAGCCTCGCGCACAAAGCACACGCGGGCAGTGGTCTGGATTCCGCCGAAACTGCGCGTCACTCCGGGCTCGCGGGCGACCAGGAGCAGGTCCCGCGCCTGCCCGCGGCTGATCTGTACCTCCACCGCGTTGCCGTCTTCCATCGGCAGGATGCGCAGGCCGGTCACCCGCGGCTCGTCGCGGTAGGGCTCGATCACCGACGCGAACAGCGTACGCTTGCCCTGACGCCGGGCAATGAGCATCGGGCAGGGCACTGGCGGGTTGTTCGCCATTCCGGCGCCGAAGTAGAGCTTCGTGCCCGGTTCGCCAGCCATCGTCACCCGCACGTTGGCCTGATCCTGCGCGAAATCCGCGGTCCAGTCGCCGTCCGCCCGCGCAATGCGCACGTCCTTCATATGCTCGTAACCGGCGTCCGTTCCCGGGGATTCGCCTGGTTCGGTGGCCATCCCGGGGCGCAATTCGCCGAAGTTGTGCCAGAGCCAGTCGTAAGTATGCTCATCCGCGCTCTCCACTTCGAACAGGTCCACGAGGTATTCGCCGGTCAGCGCCACAGTGCGCCGGAGCATGACACCGGGGTAAGACGTGTCGCACTCAGCGCCGTCCACCGCAAGACCGGGGTTCGGGTGGAAAACGGTCTGCCTGCCTTCCGTGGCCTGCTGGATGCGCTGGTCCACGC
>JAGPGE010000515.1 GCA_018056145.1 Armatimonadota bacterium | reverse complement strand
GTTCAAACGGATGCGGGTCTGCGCAGGGAGAGGACCGGACGATGGGGAACTGAGAGGCTCCTAGCCTGCGCGCGCGGATGCCGCGAGGGAAGGCTGCCGGCAGCGACGTTCGGCCACGGAGGCACGGTATTGCAGATGGACCACAGGCCGGAGGAATACAGGGCAAAGCGGTTCTCGCCATTGCTGACCGGTTTGCTGGTCGCAGGTATCCTGGTCGCCCTCGCAGCGGCCGTTGATCGCCTCTTCGTGGCCGGCACCTACTACGATGAGGGCGGTTATCTCTACGAGGGCTGGCTGGCCTGCGCGAAGGGCATTGCGCCCTATCGGGATTTCTGGGCGAAGGTTCCCCCGCTAGCGTATTACTGGTACGGCTGGGTGCAGGCGCTGTTTGGGCCCGGGCTGGTTGAGGGGCGCTGGCAGTCCCTGATCTCCTCCACCGTCGCGGTGGGTCTGGGGGCGGCTGCGGCCCGCAAGCTCGGCGGGCCGGCGGCAGCGGTTCTTCTCATCTGGCTGGTTGCGGGAAGCGACCGCGGGCTCACCCGCCACGTGATGGCCACTGCCCATGCGCCGGTGGCGTTCTTCGCGATGCTCATGGTCTGGGGCCTGACGACAGATAGGCGCGCCGGGCGCTGGATTGCAGCCGTTGCAGCGGCCGGCGTCACCCTGGTCCGCCAGGACCTGGCGATCTTCGCGGTGCTCGGGATGGCATATGCTGCCTGGACCGGACGCACGGCGGCCCAGCGGTGGCTGCCCGCGGTTCTGTGTGTCGGCGTGTTCGCGCTGGTGATTCTGCCCTTCGCCATCATGGCGCCGGACCCGGTGCTCAGTTCACTCAGCATGGGGATGCTGGGAACCGCCAAGGAGGCCGGTCCGGCACCCTATGTAGAGGGCGACATCTGGACAGTTCCCGCCGTCATGTCCTATGTGCGGATGATGGGTCGGGAGTACCTGGCGCTGGCAATCTGGCCGCTGATTCTCGCTGCGTGGCACGTGATCGCAGGCCGCGCGCGGAAAGTCCCGTTGAGGATATTCGCGCCACACCTAATGCTGCTGGGGATCGTCATCATCAATCCACTGGGGCATGGCCTAATGGCCTTCCGCAACAGCGGCCCCCTTTTCTACCTGCAGGACATCTACGTCTGGACGCCCCTGCTCGTGCTTGGCGCCGCGAGTTTCGGGCTCCTGTACTCATGGGCGCGCTCTCAGGTCGCGCGAACCGCGCTCACCGTGCTGGCAATCGCGATGGTCCTGGTCCAGTTCGCCCTCACGGCCAGTCTGCGCATGAATCGTCCGGCTGAGACCGCCCTGCAACTGGCCCACAGAGGCGGCGAGGTCATCGCCGCCCATGTTCCTCCGGAGGCCATGGTCTTCACCACCGATGACCCGCATATGTTCCTGGAGGCCGGTCGCGTGATGTTCCCGCCGCTGGCCCACGGACTTTTCGCCTTCCGCGACACCGAAGACACCGCGCGCGTTGACCCGCGCTTCTACTACAACATGGAGATCATGCGTCAGTGGCTGCGCGACGAGGCGGACTACGTGGTGTACACTAGCAATTCTGTGAACTGGATGCTGAACTCGGGCAGGTACGACCGTGGCGCGGAGATCTGGCAGGCCATCGAGGAAGAACTGGACGCCGGGTACCGTCTGGAGACCACCGCGGAGGGCACTCTTGGCGGAAAGCTGTTCATCTACTCCCGTTCGCCCGACTGAACCGCAGCTTTCCGGACGCGGTTGTAGATGGCCTCATACTTCCGGGCCACCCGCTGCCACGTGAACTCCTCCTCGATGCGCTGCCTCCCCGCACGGCCCATCTCGTAACGGCGCCCTGCATCGTGTGCGAAGAACCGCAGAGCATCACAGATCCCGTCCACGTCCCCCGGCTCCACGAGAATGCCGTCGATCCCATCACGCACGACCGAGGGGATGCCGCCCTCATTCGCGCCAAGGATGGGCAGGCCGCAGGCCATGGCTTCCGCGAACACAATGCCGAATGACTCGGCCATCGAGGGCAGAGCGAAGAGGTCATAGCGGGAGTAGATTGCGGGGAGCTCCTGGTGCTTCACGTGGCCGACGAAATGGACGCGATCCCCGAGCTCAAGCCGCTGCGCCAGGGCGTGCAGGTTCTCCTCGTACGAGCCGCTGCCGATGACATCCAGGCGGGCGACTTCGGGCGTCCGGGCGACCGCCTCCAGCAGGTGCTGGACGCCCTTGCGCTTGATCAGCCGGGTGACGCAGACCACCCGGATGCCGCCTTCGGCCGGGGTTGGCGGCTCGTCCGGCGGGCTGAAGGCACTGATATCCACTGCGTTCCCGATGATTTCCATGGGCACATCCAGGAACCGGGCTGCAAGCTCCTTCAGCGCCGGGCTGTTGGTCACGACCGCGCCCGCCTGCTGCCACACCCTTCGGGTGATGGGGGCGCAGAAACGGTGCAGAAGTTGCCCGTCGCGTCCCGGATCGTACCCAGGGACATCCGATCCGCGCAACGAGACCACGTAGGGGATACGCGCCCGCTTCCACAGGTCCAGGGACAGCACGCCGGTGAGCAGGCTGAAGAATGAGTGTGTGAGGTCGTACTGGCGTTCGGATGCCAGTCTTCTCACCACTGGCAGTGCCCGACTGATGTACTGCGCCGCTGCTTTCAGCCCGCAGGAGTGGATGCCCTTGCGGGTGGTGGGCACCGAAAGGACTTCCACACCTTCGGGCCGGTCAGGCAGAATGTCGCCCCAGTGAGTGGTGACCACGTCCACCGTCCAGCCCATACGCACCAGCTCGCGGGTGATGTAGTAGGTGGCGTGCCCCGCGCCCCCGCCCAAAGGCGGGAACTCGTAATTGAGCACCAGGACGCGGCCCGGGCTGGATGTGCCGGCTCGGGGCGACGGGCGGTCATCCGGTTGTGTCGTTTGCTCCGGTTCTACGGTCACGGGTTGTGCCCCCGATGAACTGTACTGCCCCACCGAGCAGATTGACGGCAGTCCCCACCACCCGGCGTCCCAGCGCAAACGCAAGGGCGTCGGCCTGGGAGACCCCTGCCCAGCCGAGAATGACGATAAAGCCGCCCTCAACAACCCCGAGCCCGCCGATCGTGGTCGGGATTGCCGAGAAGACGGTCATGATGATGTTGGTCGAGACTCCGTCGCTTACCGTCACATCCGCACCCAGTGCACGGCACCAGGCCCACATGCCCACGCCGCCGACGAGGATCCCTGCCCACGAAATGCACACAGCAGCAACCAGCAACATCGGGTGCTTCCGGTACAGGATAACCTGCCCCGCCGCGCGCACGGCGCTCTCGCGCGCCTTGTCCAGCCACCGGGCCGGCAGTGCACCCCGAGTGCCGCTCACCGGCGATTGGAGGGTCGCGAGCCAGGCGAAGAACAGCAGCCCCGCCGCGCCCATTGCGGTCACGGTCAGCAGCGATGCACGGATCGCTCCCCGTTGCCCGGCGATGAGCGGCACCAGCCCCATGGTGGAGATCGCGACAATACCGGCCAGACGATCCACGAAGACGCAGGCGGCCAGATCGGCCTTCCGGACCCTGTGGCGTTGCGCGGGGAGAATGACACGGGCAGCATCGAGACCCAGCGTGGAGATGGCGATCATGCCGTAGAAATAGCCGACCATCGCGACACCAAGGCTGTACAGCAGGCTCTGTCGCACCCCGATGGGAGCCAACAACAGGTGCCAGCGGGTGACGAACACTACCCGGTCCAGCACCATGCAGGCCGTGCCGATGGCTACCCAGAGCGGATCAAGACGCTGCAGGGCTGCGAACGCCTCGGCTGCCGGGAAGCGCAGGAGCACAGCCGCAAGCACCAGCACGGTGAGTGCGACCTTGACCGCCTTCCGCCAGTTGACCCGCGCTCGCACACGGGAGACGCCCATTTCGCTCAAGACGCGTCTGCCCTGCTATCGTCGGCCCAAATTGCCGGGGCCTGCAGTTTGGAGACCACGAACCGATGCTTGCCTGAAGGCGTGGGCGGTATCTCACTTTCGAGAACCTCGAAGGTCACGCGGAAACCCGGGTCAAGTCGCTGGTGAATGCGCTCGAGCGCCTTGGCCTTGGTCACCTCGGGATCCGCCCCTGCGCAGGGAACGAAGCGCACCGTGATGTCCTCCAGCGTCTCCTGGACCACCTGGAATGCGGCGGCGCCACCGGCAGCCTGCATCACTCCGGAGAACGCGGTGCTGAAAATGATCTTCCCGCCGGGCGACCGGACAAACTCACCGGTGCGACCCGTGACTTCCTTCAGCCGCGGCCCCTGCCAGCCGCAGGCGCAAGGCCCATCGGCCCACGATGCAATGTCCCCAACCCGATAGCGGATGAAGGGCATGGCGTAGTTGTTGAGCCCAGTCAACAGCACGTCCCCGTGCTGGCCGGGAGGGCAGGGTTCGCCATTCTCATCCACGATCTCCACAATGCACGCCAGCGGAGACACGTGCAGCCCGTCCTTCTCACGGCAATCGTGGGCGACCATCCCCAACTCGTGGGACCCGTAACGGTTGAACACCTGACAGCCGAGCACATCTTCGCACAACTCGCGCTCTTCGGGCATGAGCGGCTCGCCGGTGACCTGTGCTC
>JAGPGE010000514.1 GCA_018056145.1 Armatimonadota bacterium | reverse complement strand
CCTCTGAAGAACGAAATGGTGTCCCGGGAGGAAATGCACGCCAACCCTCCCCATCTGTTGCTCACGAACTACGCGATGCTAGAGTATCTGCTCCTCCGTCCCAAAGCATCGCCACTCTTCAGTGGCGACCAGTGGCGGTTTGTCGTCCTGGACGAAGCCCATACCTATGACGGTGCGCGAGGTATCGAGGTCGCGATGCTCCTGCGTCGCCTGAAGGATAGGGTCGTGCAGAGCAAGCCAGACCGCCTGCGCTGTATCGCCACCAGCGCTACCCTGGGTACCGAGGAAGGATCAGATGTGAAGGTCGCTGCCTTCGCGCAGGAACTCTTCAACGAGCAGTTCTGCGCGGAGGATGTAGTCATGGGTGAACGGCAGACGCTGTCAGGGGATGAGCCTTTTGCATGGGCCCTGGCCCCATCCGCGTTTGGGCCCCTGGCCGAAATGGCCCTAACCGAACATTGTGACCTAGCCAGTCTGGCGGCCAGGGCTATTGACCACGGAGCGCCTGAAGCCATAGTAGCCGAGGCGAGGCGGCAGGCAGAACAGCTTTCCACGGCAATTGGCCTGGACGAGACCCGTGAGCGGATGAGTTGTTTCCTGTACCATCTCCTCATGCGCGAGGCGTCCCTGGCCGAGCTTCGAGCTAGTCTGGATGAGCACCGTGTTCAGAGCTTCGAAGACGCCCGGAGCAGAGTTTTCGGTTCGCTCGGCCCGGACGCAGGTCGGGAAGCCCTCGTTGGGCTTGTTGCCCTCGCTGCCTGTGCTCGTCCATCGTCGGCGGAGACCAGCCTGCTTCCTGCAAGATACCATGTGTTCGTTCGCGCTCTTGAGGGAGGTTACGTTCGGCTCTACAAAGGGGCGAGGCTTCACCTCGCTCCCCGCGAAGCCGAGGACGTTGATGGCCGAACTGTCCCTGTGTTCGAGGCCGCGGTGTGCACCAACTGCGGCGCGCTCTTCCTCGTCGGCAGTCTGCAGGGAGACAGAATATGCCCGGCGCCCCTCAAGGCGGCCGACCACATTGGCGACAATGTGGACCTCTTCTGGGTGACCCCAAACGCCGTGAGCCCCGGTGACGCGGACGACGAAGACGAGGACCTGGAAGGCGAGAGTGGTGAGTCAGCCACGATCGACCCCGAGTCTTTCGTTCTCTGCACTGCGTGTGGGGAGGTGCGCCCGCAATGCGAGACCGCACCCTTGGTTTGCACGTGTGGCACGAGTGATCAGTTTGTGAGCCTGGTAAGGGCGGCCGAGGCCAGGGATGATATGGTGCGCCAGTGCCCCGCCTGCAAGAAGGCGGCTCAATGTCGCTCGATGGTCTCGCGGTTTACGCTCGGGCGCGACGCGCCGATCGCCGTCCTGGCCAGCACGCTGTACGCTCATCTGCCGGAGAAGACCTTCAGGGGCCACGAGGAGGTTGAAGAGCGGAAGGCACGGCAGTTCCTCTCTTTCGCAGACAGCCGTCAGGATGCGGCATTCTTTGCCCCCTATCTTGAGCGCACACACAACCGCGTCCAGTGGCGCAGGCTCATCTATCAGACGATGCTGGGCAATTCGCTAAAGGCGCGTGAAGGGGAATGGGTGCTGGATGACTTGCATCCCCTTTTGCGACGATCCGCCGAAGAACTCGGCCTACTGGACGCAACCTGCAGGCTGCAGGAAAGGATCAACGAGACGTGGCGGAACCTGCTTCTTGAGTGTCTTCGTTTCGACCGCCACAATGATCTGGAGGCTACAGGCTGCATCGCGTACAGGTATCGACGGCCTGAGAGCTGGACAGCTCCGTCCCTGCTCAGAGATGAGCCATGGAGGCTAACGGATGACGAAGTCTGGACACTCTATGAGACCTTGCTCGACACGGCACGCGCGCATGGGGCTGTGACGTTCCCTGATGCTACGCTGCAGCCCAGCGATGAATGCTTCGCGCCCAGGAATCGTGAGATGTTTCTCGTCTACCAGGCAGCCGGCAGCCATCGCGATGTGGTGAAGTGGCTTCCTTCGGAAGGGCGCACGAACGCCCGGGTTCGCGTGCTGGAACGGCTCTCAGAAGGCAGATCCAAGATCGACCACTTGCAGATCCAAAGTGCGCTAAAGGCCATCTGGGAAGACATAACGTCAGCCCGCACGTCAGTCCTGCGCTCGCGGGGCACCGTCAATGGCGAGAGTCGATATCAGATCGACCGTGAATGCCTTCTTCTGGCCGGTCCCGCGGTCGGCAACGCGCAATGGTTTCAGTGTAAGCAGTGTCAACAGCTGACCACTCAGAACCTTCGTGGTTTGTGCTTCAAGACCGGCTGTAGCGGCGTTCTGATCGAATGCGATCCCGACGAGGCTTTCGCTGAAAACCATTACCGTCGCCAATACGCGACACCACACGATCAAGTGCCCGTCGTCCCCATGTCAGTGCGTGAACACACAGCCCAGCTCTCGAACGAGCGCGCTGCACAGCTGGCGGCCGATTTCGTGGCCGGTCGCGTGAATGTGCTGAGTTGCTCAACTACCTTCGAACTCGGTGTGGACATCGGTGAGTTGCAGTCCGTGCTGCTTCGCAACATGCCGCCAAAGCCCGCGAACTATGTTCAGCGGGCAGGCCGGGCGGGACGCCGGCTCGATTCTGTCGGCTTTGCACTCACCTTCGCCCACCGTCGCACTCACGACCTGTACTTCTTCCAGCACCCCGAACGGATAATCGACGGACAGATGCGTGCTCCCCGTGTGCGTTTGGCCAACGAAAAGATCATCAAGCGCCACATGAATGCCGTCGCGCTTGCGGCCTTCTGGCGCGAGCATCAGCACTTCTTCTACGATGCGGGTACCGAGAAGGAACGGGCCAGGGCGTTCTTCGGGTCTGGTGATCGCGCGGACGGCGTTGAGGCTTTTCGGGGGTTCATCGCCCAGAAGCCGGAACACGTCAAAGACGCGCTTATGAGGATCGTTCCAGATTTCGCAGTACAACCGGGAATCTCATTCCATGACTACGTTGGCGTCAGAGATTGGGGCCGGTGGGTAGACGATCTGCTCGCCGAAGGCGACTCCGAGACCCCTGGAGTGCTGACCAAGGCCGCCGACGGCTACGCGGGCGAGCTCAAGAGTATCAGGGAGGTAATGGACGAACTCGAACATGACAAGCCCCGGAACTGGACAGGTCGCTATGGTCACTTGGAGAAAGTGCGAGAGACAATCTGGAAGCGGCGGCTGATTGGCTTTCTTGCCAGCAAGAGCGTCCTGCCGAAGTACGGTTTTCCGGTAGACGTCGTCCCTCTGCAGATCAACAACACGAATCTCCCACAGGGGGACACCATGGCGGCGGAGGATCCCCTCGGACTGGACCTGGACCGCGACTTGCGAATTGCTCTCGCTGAGTATTCCCCCGGCTGCCAGATCGTGGCCGGCGGTCGTGTTTGGACATCCCGAGGCATCCATCGGCCATCGGACCGACATTGGGTGCGGCGAGAATGGCGTGTCTGTAAGGGGTGCGGGCAGTATTCCTCGCGCCCCTGCTTGCCAGGCGACCAGACACCGGACTTCGGGCACTGCAACGTGTGTCAGACCAAACTCCAGAAGGGCGTAGGGGTCGGAGGAGTGTTCATTGTGCCTGAATTCGGTTTCAACACCCATAACGAAAAGCCCGGCCGCCCGGGTGATCGCAGGCCGCGACGTGCGTATACGACGGAAGTGCATTTCTCCGGAAAAGACCAAGCGATCGCCCAGGGTGATCCGCGGATCGTTGCAGACGGCAAGATCACGGCGACAGCCTGGCGCGATGCGGACCTTGCGGTGATCACCCGCGACAGCTTCAAAGTCTGCGACCGCTGTGGATACGCAGTCGCCACGTGGGAGAGGGCTTCGCGCAATGGCCCCCACGAGACGCCCTGGGGCAAGTCATGCGGTGGGCGCATCCACAGCGTGCCCTGTCAACTCGGGTACGAGTTCAAGACAGACATCTGCCAGATTGCCCTTGCGGGTCTCGACTTCCCCGCAGGCGACCGGGCCAACTCGTTCTGGCCGTCACTTCTCTACGCTCTTGTTGAAGGGTGTGCCGTGGCTCTGGACATCTCACGAGACGACATTGGAGGGGTGCTCTTCCGGGAGGCCGCCAGCCACAGCATCATCCTCTACGACGATGTGCCGGGGGGAGCAGGACACACCTGGCGCATCGTGAATGAGAGCAACGCGCTTGAGTCAATGCTCCTAGCCGCGAGAGACCGTGTCGCCGGGGAATGCGGCTGCCAACCGGAGACCAGCTGTTACGGCTGCCTGCGCACCTTCAGCAACCAGCGGCATCACGAGCAGCTCCGACGGGGGGACGCATTTGAGTTTCTGGACCAGCAGATCGCGCCTTACTTCACAGCGAGTTGACGCGTGACGTGGTGCCCTGCCGCCGTTAGGCGTTCAGGGCGTTGGGTTAGCATTGAAGCAGTGGCGGCAGCACCAACCTAACTGGTATTCCCAGCCGGCGAAACGGCCTTGCTTAGCTTCGCGGAATCCTGCGATCTCCATGCGGAGAGGAGTAGGGCAAGTGAAGACCTGCGGTTAGTGTGCCGGAGGTTCTGCACGAAGGAGTTGCGTCATGGCATCTTCCTGGGTAGCGAAACCCTAGGGAA
>JAGPGE010000513.1 GCA_018056145.1 Armatimonadota bacterium | reverse complement strand
ACCCGTGGCTAACCTTGTGCAACCCGCTTCGCGGGCTGTGAGGCAAGACTCAGGACCCGAAGGCGCGGACACGCTCATGCCGGCGATCAGGTGACGTGTGATTACCCACAGAATCGAGTCCGACCCGATGGCGCAGCGTTGCCCTCCCGGAGGTCGCCGTTGGCTGCCGGGGAACTACTGGCCCATTCGACCCGCGCGGGAGGGCTTCATGCAGGCGGAGACAGGCGACAAGAGCGTTCTCGTGACCCGTGAGGATGTGGCCCGGGCGGCGCGCGATGTCGGCGTCGTTGAGGGCGACACTCTCATGTTCCACAGCTCGATGAAGAGCATGGGCACGGTGGTTGGCGGGCCCGACACAGTAATTGACGGCTTCCTGGATGCCGTCGGCCCCACGGGAACCGTCGCCGTGCGCCAGCCCCCACTGGGTCCTCAGATCACCTCAAGGTAGTCCTTGTCCGGCAACTGCGGGAAGGGCGCGGTGGGGAGCGTCTGGTACCAGTAGGCCACCGAGGCGATGTCATCCTGCAAAGGCAAGTACCGGTGGTCACTGCGCCAACCCAGGGCCTGGATGGTCACCCGCAGGTCTTCCTCGAACCGGATCGGGTCCATGATGTGCCAGCGGTACAGGCCGAAACGGGTCTGGGACGAGTAGACGCCGTCGGGCCGGATCACCTGGCACAACCCGGCATACGGGGTGGTGAACTCCTGGTACTGGTGGGTGTCGCGGTTCTCGAAGTTGTACGAGCCGCAGAAGTAGTCCTCAGTGCCCGTGCCGCAGATGGTGGGGAACTCCCCGTCGCCGTCCATGAAGAACTTGATCTCGCCCTCTCCCCACCAGCCTGTGTTGTTGACTCCCCAGGCCATATAGGTGCCCACGAACTGCCCGCGCCCGCGCACGCCATCCAGGATGGTGTAGACCTCCTTGTACGGCAGTGGGTTGGTGCGGCGGAACTGGGCGTGGAAGTACGCGCAGTCCTCGGGCACTTCGGTGAGGGTGTAGTCGATCTGGTAATACAGCGTCATGGCTTCGGTGGCGATGTTGGTGACGGTCATTCGGCAGCGCTTGCGGAAAGGCATCTCCCAGTAGCAGTTGAACGCGCTCCCCGGGTTCACGCAGACCGCCAGCGATGAGACAGGCGCGTATCGGCCCCAGCCGCAGGCGAAGAAGTCCCCGATCGGGCACTCCACCGCGGGCGTCTCCTGGTCGTCCCAGTAGATGCGCAGGATCGCGAAGCGCCAGTGGCCGGTGGGCGTCATCCACACGTGCTGGATCGCGCCCGAACCGTCAATGTCGCACAGGGTAAAGGTCTCCCCGGCTTCAATGCGCACCGACGGCGAGATCTTCCAGCCCTGTCCAAGATCGCGGGCGCAATGGGCGCCGGTGCCCTCCGTGGCCATTCCCGCCTTGCCCTTCTCGCCCGTGAAATTCTCGGCGGAGATGGAACGGGTCTTCGCGGACGACATGCGCGACAGGTTCCCCAGGTTCATCCCAAGACCGTTGAAGGCGGACATCGTGGTTCCTCCAGAAGTTGATTGGCCTTCTCGCGAACAGAGACCATTCTGTTGCCGCGTTGCACGGGCGTCTCGCCCGCGTCTGTCCTTCCCCCCTGCCATCCCGTCACTCACACCCGCACTTCGGCAAATCCGTCCAGCCTGTCGATCTCAACGACACGCCGAACGCAGCCGTCGCCCTCATTGTCCCAGATCGTCAGCGGGGACGGGCCATCGGTGACGCCGACCAGCTCGCACTGCATCCCTCCGTCCACGTACTCGGCGCGAACGAGGCGCGAGTCGTACAGGCGCTTGGTGATGATCCCGACGTGCTCGCGACCCGCGAACTCCACGTCCCAGCCGTCCAGACCGCGGACAATGGAGGTGACCACTGTCTCCCAGTCATCGGGGCTGATGGCGTCGATGCGCTCCTCGTGGGTCATCAGGACTCCGAAAGCCAAGGCATCCAGTCCGAGCTTGATATTGCGCACGCCCTGAGCAGCGGCCTCGGCGACCTTCGGCGTCTCGGACTCGCCCAGGAAGGGCACGCGGCCGCTGAGGATGTCGCCGGTCATATGAGTCCTGCTCGCGTGAGATACAGACATGTTAATGAAGGTGAGACCGCTGGCATACGGGCAGCGTTCGATGACGAGTCCGAACCTGCCATGCCTGCCGCGGCTCCCATACGGGCCCGGGCGCCAGGCGGGCTGGTTGCCGTAGAGTTGCCCCACCACGCTGTTGTTGCAGGGCATATCCACGCCGCGCTCCAGGAACAGGGGCACGGCGCGCCAGGCGATCTCGCCGAAATGGGCATTGATTACGCGGCTGTGCCGGATGCCGGCTTTCGCGAAGGCCTCATCCATGCGCTGGAAGTTTCGGCGGACCGTGGCCGAGTCCAGATCGCGCCCGGTATTGTGGTCCAGCGACAAGCCCTCGAAGACTGTCACCTTGCCTCCATCGGACAGGTCGGGCTTGTCCGGCGATACGGCAAAGGGCTTGTAGTTCGCGCGGGCCTTGTAGAAGTCGTCGCGGAAGGCGTGCATGGAGAAGTCCGCGCCGCCGGCGTCGAACAGACGCTTCGCGGCAGCCCAGTCCGAGGGCCCCATCTCGTCGATGAACAGACCGAGGTTGGGCTTGATGCCGAACCGGTTCATCACATCCACGTAGGCGAAGGCTCCGTAAGTGCCGTTGCAGTCGTCCATGCGCGCCGTGACGAAGGGCGGGATGCAGCGCATGGCAAAGGGCTTCTTCGCAGCCCAGATCATGGCGCGCCAGAGCAACCCGTCTGCACCCTGAACATGGCCGAACACGTCTTCGCCGTAGAGTCGTTCGCCCGTGCCGAAGAGGATCACGCGGCCCTGCCTCATTTGCCTGCGCACAAGAGCCGGTTCGCCCGCGCTGGTCGCGAGGAGGGTGTCACAGCCATCACCGGCGCGGAATGTGGTGACTGAGATCGGCGCGTCGAGCTGGAGCTCCTCGTCCTGCTCGTGGCCGAAGGTGACGAAGTTCGGCGCGGAGGGGAACCGCAGTACTGCCGTCTCAGTGCGGTGCAGTTCATTCGGAGCCAGCGCGCGCAGAGCCGAGGGCCATGCGTTCACTTCGCGATCCATTGAGACGAGCCCGGCGCCGGCAGCGACGGCTTCGGCGATCTCCGTCGCGGCGGAATCCGTCAGGCCCGCGCCCGCGCCATCGTGGGCGAGAACATACAGGGCGCGTGGGGTGATGTGATCGGGCGGTTGGGGCATGTAGTCGCCGCACTCGAGGACCTCCCACGGCACTCCGAAATGGTCCAGTGCAGCGAACACGGTAGTATCTGACAGGGCGCGTTCGGCCCTGCGGCGGCTGTCAAGGACCACGAGCACACTACGGTTTCCGGCGGGCATGATCCAGGCTCCTGACACGGCATGAGTGAGTGCGGGTGGGGAGGTTCGTCGCCCGCGCAACGTGGCCCTTCCCGCGGGAGGTTGCGCGGGCCCGTCCGGGGAAGTGGCGGGCACGTAACTCCAGGAGGCAGACCATGGCTGCCGCGAGCCGAGTCTTCACTTGCCTGATGCTTGCAGTGTGCGCCGCATCGCCCTGCCTCGCTGACACGACAGACCAGAGCCCGCCCGCGGCGGGAGGAGGAACGCGGATGCCCGGACTGGCCGGACCCCTTTTCAACCAGGACTGCACAGACTATTTCTACACGAACTACGTCACCGATGCCGTGGATGCCGGCGCGGACATTGACGCGTACTTCGACGTGCTGGCGGACGCGGGGGTGAAGGTGCTGCTCATCAACACAAACGCCCGGAAGACCAACTACAAGAGCGCGGTGTGGGAGAGCTTCTGGGATGGCTACGACCCGCAGGCCGGGGACGACCACCCGTTCGTCAAGTCGCTCGGTTCCGGGGACACGGCGGGTTACCGGCGCATGATCCATAGCATGATGGAGATCGATCGGCAGGGAGTGGACTACCCGGCCCGGGTCATCGCGCGATGCCGAAAGCGCGGCGTCTCGCCGTGGATCAGCCTGCGCATGAATGACGTGCATTTCAACGACGACCTGAACCACCCGTTCCACGGCGCGCTGTGGCGCGAAGAGAAGTACCACCGCGGCGGCGGGGGCTATTACGGCCGGGGCCTGGATTACGCCCACCAGGAAGTGCGCGATCTGTACCGGGCGCTGATCGTGGAGAGCCTGGAGCGCTACGATATGGACGGCCTGGAGCTGGACTTCATGCGCGAGCCCTACTTGTTCCGCCCCGGCGCCGAGCAGGAGGGCAGGGCGATCCTGACCCAGTGGATCCGGGAGATGAGCGCTCTCGTGAGAGATGCGGCAGAGAAGCGCGGACACCCGATCCTGCTCGGGGTGCGCATGCCGTCACATGTGGAAGTGGCTCTGAGTTGGGGGCTCGATGCGCCGGCATGGGCGCGCGAGGGACTGATCGACCTTGTAGTGGCGACGCCGCGCTGGGCCACGCTGGAGTATGACATGCCCCTGGGGAACTGGAAGCAGGCCCTGGAGGGCACCGGGGTTGCGCTGGCTGGTGGGCTGGAGATACTGCACCGGCCAATGCCTTCGGGCCCGGCGGTGTCCGTGACAAGAGAACAGGCTGCCGGCGCCGCAACGGC
>JAGPGE010000512.1 GCA_018056145.1 Armatimonadota bacterium | reverse complement strand
CCCGCCCGTGTCGGGCGGCACGTTACGATTCTCGACGTTTCAGCACCGAAGCATGTTCATTGTCTTTCAGACAGGTGATCCGCGGTCTGCTTGAGCGATCCTTGCGTTTTCGCAAGTGTTTGGTTACGATTTGCAGGGGCTGGCACTGTTCACACCATAGAGGGTTCCACGACTCATGTCACACATCCCCTCCAGCGATTCGGGGCTCTCCGCCCCGATTGCTTCTCCCGCAGAATGGGGCTCCCAGCCGCAGCCTCTGCTGCACGTGGAAGCGCTCTATAAGTACTACCGGGAGTTCCTCGCGGTCAACGGTGTATCTTTATCCCTGTGGCCCGGCGAAGTCGTCGGCCTCGTGGGGCCAAACGGCGCTGGCAAGACCACTATTCTGCGCTGCATCACCGGGATCCTTAGGCCGACCCAGGGCACGGTCATCTGCGGCGGCTATCGCGTCGACAACCAGCCCGCCCAGGCCAAACCGCTGATGTCCCTGGTACCCGAGACCCCTAACCTGTACGAACTCCTGACCGTCGAAGAGCATCTGCGCTTCATCCACATGGCCTACGGCGAGCAGGATCAGTTTGACGAGAGGGCCGAAGTACTCCTGCGCAGTCTGAGTCTCGAGGACAAGCGCCACAGTCTTGTGGCCACGCTCTCCAAGGGCATGAAACAGAAGGTCGCCGTCGCCTGCGCCTTCATCCACTCGGCCCGCGTGTTTCTGTTCGACGAACCCTTCATGGGCATAGACCCCGCCGGACAGAGGTCGGTGCGGAATCTCATCCACGGCGCTACCGCACAGGGCTGCGCGGTACTCATCAGCTCCCACATCCTGGAGACCGTCGAGGCGCTCTGCAGCCGCGTCCTGGTCCTTAACCACGGTTCGCTCATCGCCGAGGGCGACATCGATCAGTTGCGGGAACGCGCCCGAATGGGCAGCGCCGACAAGCTGGAGGACGTCTTCCTGACACTAACCCGCGAAGGCGGGACTGAGTAGATGGCGGCGCTCATTTACCTTCAGACGCGGCTGATTCGCAACGGCATTCTGTCCGTCCTGGGCAACCCCAGGCGTCTCATCTTCGCCCTTCTGTTCACCGCGTGGATCGGCACCAGCGTTTTCGTTGGCGTCGTCTCGAAGCTCACCGGCGGGTCGATAGCTGCCCGCCTGTTCGTGGTGCCTCCGGACGTCATGCGCATCGGGATTCTGGGCGGCCTGCTGCTTCTCACTCTGACTGCCATCGAGCGCGGTCTGAGCGGTTCGGTGTTCTCCTTCGCCGCGGCAGACTATGACTTCCTTTTCCCCACCCCGGTCAAGCGGCGCCTCGTGGTCGCTTCACGGGTTGCCGTCGATTCGCTTACGGTGGTGGCCTGGGTCGGCATCTTCGCGGTCTCGATGGTGGCGGCGCTTCCCATCCAGCTGCTCGGGCCGGACGCATCCCCCGCTCGGCTGGTCCTGGTCTGGATCGCGGGCTCCCTCTACGCGCTGTTCATGGTCAACCTAGCGCGGGTGGTTGAGTTGCTGGTCACCGGCAGCCAGGCTCTGCTGGGCATGAACACCGCGGTACTGAGGGCCATCGTCTGGGTACTGGCGTTCGCGGTCGCCGGAACGCTGGTCTTCGCTATCGTCCTCTCAGGCGGCGGAGTTCCGCTGGCGGACGTGTCAGACCGGTTGACAAGCCCGCCCTGGAGCATCATCCTGCTCCCCTTGCTCTCGGTGGCGAGCTTTGTTACGGGCGACCCGGCTCCCATCGCAGGCAGCGCCGCGGCCACACTGGGGTTCCTGGCGGTTCTGGCAGCTTCGTGCATTTTGGCCGTGGTACGGCTCGACAGGGACGTGGTGGAGGCAACCATCGAGCATTCGGCCCGGGTCTCGCGCATGCGGAAGGCGGCCCGAGAGCAGGACGCCGAGAGGATGATGGGCGAGTCCCTGCGCGTCCGATCGCGGGGACGCAGTCTGCGGGTGTCCTGGCGACGCTCGGATCTTGCCCTGATCTACAAGGGACTCGCGGAGAGCGCCCACGGGAGCCCCCTGCGCTGGGTCGGCATCGCCGCGCTGGTGCTTGCCCCCGCGTTTCTCGCTCGCCTCGCGCCGGGGGACGAGATCGCGAGATACGCTCCGGGACCGGTGGTGACTTACCTGCTCCTGCTCTTCGCCGGAGTCCAGGCCATGCGGTTTCGCAGCGAGTTGAACCACATCACTCTTCTGCGCACTCTCCCGGTCCCCGGTCGCCGGCAGGTGCTCGCGCTTGTGATCCCCCGGGCGCTATGGCTTTCCGCGGTGCTAGGCGCCGGGATCGCCAGCTTCTGGCTGGGCCGGCCCATACAGAACGCCTCCCTAAGCTTTGCGGTGGCCATCTCCCTGCCTTTCACCGTGACCATCGCCTATCTGATGGGCGCCATCTCCGCCTGTCTGTTCCCGGCCGGCGGTGACCCGTCACAGCGCTTCTTCTCCGGCCTCTTGCTCATGGTGGGCACCGCCGCTGCCCTCGCGCCGACTATCGCGCTGCTGGTCTTTGGACTGTTACTTCGCCAGTCCGGTCCGGGCCTCGCGCTCATGGGGATCGCCAGCGCATTGCCCATGGCCTTCCTGCTTGCCCTCGCCGCCGGAGCGCTGTTCGATCGCTTCGAACCCGGCGACGAGTAGTGCTCACACGATTCCCAGACGTCCAGACATCCCGGAGCCCCAATCCATGGAAAGTTCAGTCCAGGACCGTATCGACCGCGTCCACGCTGCGATCAACCTCCGCCGGCCCGACCGCCTTCCATGCGGCGACTTCGCCTGGGCCGAATACCGCCCCGAGATCTACCACCTGGAGGAGCCCGAACCCGTCTCTGCCATCGGGCAGGTTGCTGTATCTGCTGACGGCAGGACGAGATACACCAAGGACGGCGGGACATGGGCCGTGGGGGACAGGGAGAAGTACCGGGACCACGAGGACGTGCTTGCAGTGGACCCGGATGCGTTTGAGGTGGAGGAGGTGCGGCCCGGGATGATCTCCCGGATGGCCGAGATCTTCGCCGCTGCCCAGGAGCGGGGCTATGCCGCGCCGCTGCACTACGGGACGCTGGTCACCCGGGCAACGCTGGAGTTCGGATGGGAGCCGTTTCTCGTGGCTTCAGCGCTGGAGCCGGAGCGCTTCGGGCAAATCCTCGACCGCTTTGCGCAAGCCACTCTCGCAGTGATCCAGGGCTGGCTGGAGGTGCCCGGCGTGGAGCTTATCGTCATCCACGACGACATCGCTGGCACCCGTGGGGTGCTCATGAGCCCGGGATGGTACCGGCAGTATGTCTTCCCCTGGTACGCCCGCTTTTTCGCCGAGATTCACGACCGGGGACGCAAGGTCCTCTACATGTCCGACGGCAACTACCTGCCCGTCCTGGAGGACATCCTCGCCGCCGGGGCTGATGGGCTGTATATCGAGGCGAGCTCAATGGACCCGGGCGAATTCATGAACGCAGCCGGCAAGGACCGCTTCTTCCTGCTGAAGACCGATAACCGGAATATCGACGTGGGCACGCCGGAGGACATCAAGAAAGAACTGGAGCGACTGCGTGAGCTTCACACCAAGTTCCCCGGGCTCACAATGTACCGCGGAGGCGGGAACCCGCCCCCTGAGAACGCCGAAGCCTTCACCCGATACTACAATGAGTACCTCGTGTACGCTTAGGCGTGGCATGTCAGCCCGAGAAAAGGGCCCGCGGCATCTGCCGCGGGCCTTTCTGCGCGTCGGATAGGGCTCCCCTCAGAACATCACGTCCCACTGCATGTTGTCCGCCACCACATTGCTCTCCGGACTGGGCTCAAACCACACGCTGGTTGAGGCCAGATGCCTGAAAGTGCAACCGGTCACTGAGCAGTTGCGGGCACCGATGCCATGCACCACCGCAGGCACTGAGACGCCTTCGGGCAGCTTGTTCGCGTCGAACTTCCGCGTGAACGTGAAGGTGAGACCCGAGACGTTGATGTACTCCACGTGCTTGCCCGCGGCTACGTCGCCCCGGAAGAGGATCAGGCTGTGGGCCATGGGGACCGCAAGCTCCAGCGATTTCGGGTTCTCCCCGCGCAAGGGCCGGTAGTACATGTTCGTGGATGCCCGGTCGAAGTACCACTGGCCAGGCTCCAGGCTCTCGGAGTGCTCCGCCCCGGCAAGGCCTACGTTCACCGTGCCCTCGGGCTCAGCCTTGAGTTCGCGGCGCTTCTCGTTCACCCACGCCTGTCTCACCGGCCACGCTCTGCGGGTCTCCCAGGGCAGGAATGACACCCAAAGGTTCCCCGGTCGCACGAACCAGTCCCGCACCACCCACGACGCGCAGAGCACCGGGGTCTCGCCCGGGTAGGCTTCGTATGAGATCGGCGCCGCTGCTGTTCCGGAGTCATCCGGCCCGAAGACAACGGGCGCGAACATGCTGTACTTACCGCCACGAACCAGAACCTTGACGGGCAGTCCCTTTGTCTTCAGTTCACGCACCGCCTTGCGAGCGCCCTCCAGAGTTGCGAAGGGGCCATCAGTACCGTCGGCCTTGGCGGCTGCGCGTGTGCCGGACCATTCGTCGTTCCCATCCGGGGCGACGTAAACGACTGTGGTGTCTCGGTCACCGGCGAATGCGGCAAAGCA
>JAGPGE010000511.1 GCA_018056145.1 Armatimonadota bacterium | reverse complement strand
CGCAGCCAGTTGAAGCCCCGCGACTGCATTTCGTCCAGATCAAGCGTCACGAACTCCTCTGGTGCGCCAAGTCCGCCATAGTAGCTGAACCCAAGCAGGAACCTGGGATTGCCGTTGACGGTGAACCGCGTCCCCTCGATGCCCAGCGTCGTGGGATGACCCCACATCTGTTGCGCCGGCAGCCCCACGAGAGCCGCCGTGAACGCGATTTGCCACGCTTTGATCATCATACTCCGCCTCACATTCCCGCGGCCGGGACTGGCCGCACTGCCCTACGGCTCAATGACCTGGGCCAGGGGTACTGCGCGGTGACGTTCGCCACTGACAACCATGCCTCCGGTCACGAGCACCTCCCCGGAAGCAAGCAGCGTCGCCTGGTGCTCATGTACAGGCGCGATGAGTTCTCCCGCCGGCACGAAATCCCCGGACGCGGTCCGGAACATCTCACACTCAGCGATGGTGTGGGCCCCGCCCTCGCCGCTCAGGCCGCCGGTGATGAGAACGCGGCCATTCGGCAGCAATGTCGCCTGATGGTCCATCCGCCGCAGGCTCATCGGCGGCCCTGGTGAGAACTGGCCTGTCACCGGGTCGAACACCTCCGTACTCGCCAGTTGCAGGCCCTCGGAGGCGCTGTAGCCTCCGGTGATGAGCACCCGCCCGTCCTGCAAAAGCGTTGCGGTGTGCCGAGAGCGATCCGCGCACATCGGCGGGGCCTGCTCGAAGCGCCCGGTTGTGGGCGAGTATATCTCCGCTGACGCCAGCGTTCTCTCGCCCGGAAACACCGTGCCGCCGCTCAAAAGCACTCGCCCGTCGTTGAGCAACGTTGCCGCGTGGCCGAACCGCGACTGGTGCATCGCGAATGCCGCGGTGAAGCGCCGCGTCGATGGGTCGAACAGGTCGCACTCCGCCACCGATCTCACGCCGCCGATGAACCCACCGGTGATGAGCACCCGGCCATCATCGAGCAACGTGGCCGCGTGCAGTTCTCGCGGGACACTCATGCAATTGGTGATGAACACGAACCGATTGCCGTCGTACAACTCCGCGGTGCGCGAAGTCGAATAAGGCAGCATGAACCCGCCGGCAATGAGCACCGCGCCGTCACGCAGGCTCGTTGCTGTGTGAAAAGCCCGGGCCTTGTGGTAGAACGGAGCGAGGCAGACAGGCACGCCCGCCTCGTCCAGCAACTCACCGCGCGAGAGGAAGCCGTAGCCCGTCCCGAGGCCGCCGTACACCAGCAGCCCGCCGTTGGGCAGGAGCGTGGTCGTGTGGGCGTACCGTGCGCCCGCCAGGTCTGCATCAGCGGGCAGGCAGGCTGCAATGAGCAGGGCGGCAACACACAATGTCGGCCCGAAGTCTCGCATTTCCGTGAGCATCTCCGTCCTGTAGCCGGGCGCAGAGAGCCGCTTACCCGTCTGGTCTCAGTTCCCAGTGTTCTCCCGGACTTGGAAGATCGCCCGGGCGGTTGATCCATCCCACAGGCTTGCGGCCTCCACCGTCCACCTCCCCGGTTGCGCATTGATCGGCAGCCGGACGTTGCGCTCGCAGCGCCCGTTCTCCGTGCACGTCCGGCCGGAGAACGCCGACCGTACCTGACCGTCGGGCCCGGTCACCGTGATGTCCAGCAGCTGGTTCCCCGCGGCATCGCCGCCACCGACTTCGACAGCATACGCCACGGTCTCCCCGGCTTGCGCGGTTTCGGGCAGGCCCACGATCGCCACACCGCGCGGGTCTGAGGGGAACAGGCCGATGAGCCTCGTGGTCCCCCAGGGACACTCCAGGATGAGCCGGTATTCCCCTTCCGTTGCGACCCTCGCCCCGCTCACCAGGTCTCGCGCGATGCATCCCGGCGGCGCGCAGTTCACCTGGACCGTGGTCGCCGGATCCTGCCCCTCATGGTTGACGACGAACAGGAGTGTGGTCCCCTGCGGAGTTTGGCGCACCGCCGCCTCGATCTCGGGGTTGCTCGACGAGACATTGGGCGCCGGCATGTCCGCTGTCGTGGCGCTGATCAGATCTAGGATACTGGCCGCGTCCGCGCTCGTATCGGCCTGCGCCAATGCATGGAAGTAGCAGTCTTTCAGCGGAAGATTGAGGATTCTGGCTGAGCCTTCGCCCGCTTGACGCTGGAACCACACCGGCGCGCCGCCTGCCGTCTCCTCTGATCCGCTAGCTTCACCAGCCGCATAGGTTCGCAGGCCCCACAGTCGGGGTATGTCGCCGGCCACGCGTCCCCCGGCAATCTCGAAGGGCCCCTCGCGCAGCTCAGCGCTGCCCGTGACCCCAAACAGTGGCTCAAAGACCCCCAGCGGCTGCTTCAGTTCGTCCAGCGAGGGCACCTCATCCGCGAGCAGGAAGCCGCCGTTCTCGCACCAGTCCCGGATGGTCTCCGCCGACGCGCGCTTCATCAGGTGCACGTCGAACAGGCACAGGATCGCATACTGGTCCAGCTTGCCGTCGGCCAGTTGGTCCTCGTGGATGCAGTCCAGTTCGCCGTATGCCCGCCGGAAGGCCTCAAGGGCCACCATCACGTTCCAGTACTCCTCCTGCAGGAGAACGTGCTGGGTGCGCGGGAAGAGGAAGGCGGCCTTCGCCTGCGGCACCTTGCTGCGGGTGAGCAGCGGCGCGATCGCCTGCACTTCGTTCATCGTTTCACCGTGGGTCTGCCACCAGCGCGGGTCTTCGGGGATGCCCCAGAAGGTGTTCAGGTAGTCGCACCCGGCCGCAATCGCCGTGTAGGTCAGCTCTCGCGGAGACCATGTGAACTGCCGCAGATCCGACTCCGGCGCGAGCTTGCCTCCCCAGCCAGATTCCACCCAGAAACCCAGCTTCTTTTCATAGGTGTAGGCCAGATTGCGCATCTGCGCGAAAGCCATGTGCATGCCGGCGATGCGCGGGACCATGGGGTCGCGGAACTTGCCCCGGCGGAAGTCGGTGGACAGGTACGGATAGATGTCGTAGTTCACCGAGTCAAAGGGTGCACCCCAATGGAAGACGTCGTCCACCGCCCAACTACCCTTGAACCCGTTGCCGGCGGCGCCGAAGGTGTTGTGGGAGTCGTGGGTCAGTTCCACCCAGAAATCCGGGTACAGTTCCTTGACCATCGCGTAGCTCTGCCGCCAGCCCGTGGCGAAACCGTCGCTCCAGAAGTCCACGTACTTGAGCCACAGCGCCGGGTCCTTCATAGCCTCTTCACGGGTGGGCATCTCGATCCCGTACCGCCGCCGGAACTCGTCGCGGGCAGGCGGCCGGTCGTCGAAGGTATTGCCGCCCACCTGGAAGGGCTCGTCCATGTAGCCTTGCACGTTGAGCAGCCGCGGCACCTGGCGGCAGCTTTCGACGGCCTTCTCGATCACCGGGCGCAGCGCCGCGCTGTACTCAGGCGAGTACACGGAAATGGGCGGTGGAGAGTCCCGGTTCAGCAGGGAGAAGTCTCCCTGGAACGAGTAGCTCACGGCCATCCCTTTGCGTTGTGCGTAGTCCTCGGCGAAGTCGAGCACAGCGTTGGGGCCGGTCCGCATCCGCCGGCCACTGAAGGTCAGCGTGTTAAAGCCGTGGGCGATGATCCCATCAATCTCGGCTTCAATGGCCGCCTGGTCGAAGGTGCTGAAGGGTGATAGGCGCATGGTGGTTGAGTAGAAATCACTTAGATCAAGACGCGGCACCACGTGGAACGTCAGCGCAGATTCGTCCAGGGTCGTGTCGTCCGCCGCGGTCACCCGAGTGCGCAGCCGATACTCTCCCTCCGCCAGGTTCGGCACGCGGTAGGACCAGTCGAACCGGTCCTCTCCCGGCGCCGGGGCGAGGCGCGCGACTTCACGGCCCCGTAGGTCCTCGATCCACGCTGCAATCCGTGCCCCTTCGGGCAGGTCACCCTGGCGGGCTCCGGCGAAGTCGATCTGGAACCCCTCGGCGGTCACGGTGCGGTTCGCCGGCACTGACAGCGCGATATTCACCGGGTTCGTCGCCTCCGATTGCCAGTCGCGGCGGAAGGTCACGTTGCCCTGTTCATCGGCCATGGTTGCAGTGAAGACCAGAGTCCCCTCGCCCCGGTAGTCCACAAGCCTGATGTCACCCTCCAGTCCTCTCCCATCCGCCGTGGCGCGCAGCGGCTCGCCTGCCGCGCGGTCCAGGGCACGCCCATCTGCAAATGCAACGCTCACCCGCAGGTCCCCCAGAGCCTGCGGGTCGGCCGGCCTCAGCCGCAGATACGGGCGAAGCTTGCCGTCAATGGCAACAGTCTCGGGCAGGTACTCCGCGGATGAGAAGCGCACCGGTTCGGCACGCTTGCCGAGCCATAGGAGGCTGGTGCAGAGCAGGTCGTCGGCCATGTCGCCCGACCCGATGCCTCCGCCCTTGCCCACGGTGTTGATCAGCAGCACCCGGCCCTGCCCTAGTTCGCGCGCAATCAGCACAGGTTGTCCGGCGACGCTCGCAAGGATCTGTGCGCCGGGTTCCGGTTCCATGTCGCGCACGGTGCTGATGGGGCCGAACCGGTCGGCGATGGCATTGAGGACCGGGTGCGTCGTATCCAGTGTGAGTTCCCCCTCCACATCGGACCCGCGGTCCGGCAACACGCTACGCGCGGCGAAAGGCGTGATCTCCCGGGCCGAT